>JBLGCN010000203.1:0-4688 GCA_047617405.1 Natronomonas sp. | reverse complement strand
GTGCGAGGGTAGCCAAGCCTGGAAACGGCGGCGGACTCAAGATCCGCTCCCGTAGGGGTCCAAGGGTTCAAATCCCTTCCCTCGCATGCCTGAGCGTGACCGAACGGGAACGCTCGGCCTGCACACGAGGGGATTCGAACGCGGTCGGGGCCGCCGACTGAGGTTTGAATCCCTCTCCTCGCACTGTTCGGACCCACGCGGTCCCTCGCCAGTGCGGAAGACCCGCGGGGCAGCAAGGAGGCCTCGTTGCGAGCGGGGGGCACGGTACGCCACCCGCACGCGGAGCGGTCTTCCCTCGCATCCTGTCGCTCACACTCCCGACAGTAGCCGGAATTGAATGTCTATGTGCGTGTGCCAACGGATACCACACAAAAGATCATTACATTTATTACCCTCCCAGTGAACCTAACTGGTACGTTCCTCGTGGCAGACCATGAGGAACCCCGACCAACAATGTACACCCGATTCACCGACGCCGAGAACACCGGAGCACCGATGGTCCCGATTGCTCAAGAGGAGGATGTCGCCGCCGACGGGGGAACGACCCGCGAGGAACTCGAGGAAGTCGTCCTCAGCCACCGGATCCAGGAGTAACCCACAACCGATGCACGTCACACTACCGGACGGGACCAGCGGGGTCCCAACGGCCGCTGTACCGGGTGTACTGGCCGTATAAGACCGACAGGACGGGGCTTTTAGCGCGGACACGACGAGACACCGGGTAGCTACTGCTTGGATGGTTGCCCGGGCGTCACCGCTCACGAGGTCTACGAGGTGCCGGTGGCCCTGCGACGGCGGGATAGCGTCAGTGAGCGCCGGCTCAGTTGAGGGTCGTCGGTGTGTCGACAGCGCACAGCCGGGACCGTCAGGAACCGCGAGGACGGCGTCGGCTCACGACAGCACCGGGTGGCCTCGGCCGGGACGAACAGGCGGGTGCTGTCGGGGTGGCCCGGTCCGGTGTCCCGCGGTTAGCGCACAGTCGGACGCGGCGCACGGGACCGGAACCCTGAACAGGGCGGCCCACACCCACACTCGTATGCAGGCCCTCGACCGGTACGGGGTGAGCCCGGAGCAGGCGTGGGTGGGCAGCCTCGTGGCTGCGGTCGCGGTCATCGTCGGCGCGGCGGCCACATTTACCGAACAGGTCTACTACGGCTTCGTCTGGCGGTACTTTTGGGGGCCGGTCCACGCCGACGCGGTCAACGCCGGGTGTCTGGTCTACGTCCGGGAGGCCGGCGATATCGTCCGCGGGTCGACGCTCGCGGACGGGTGCTCCCGCGCCACCGCCAACTTCGTCGCCGAACCCGGCTACACACTGGTCTCCGAGGCCGGCTACGCGGCCACGCTCGTGTTTATGCTCGCGGGTGTCTACCTCCTGCTCCGCCGGGTCGACCTCAGGCCATACCGCGCGTTTCTGCTCTCGCTGGTCCCGTTTTTCCTCTTCGGCGGCGCGCTCCGGGTCGTCGAGGACGCCTTCGACCAGGGGTTAGAGGGCGGATTCGGGGTCGCCCTGGAGTACCCGTTCAACACGGTGATCATCAGCCCGCTCATCTACTTTACCGTCTTCGGAGTCGCACTCGGTGTCCTGCTCGCGAGCAAGTCTCTCCAGCGCCGGGGGGTGACCGACACCTTCCGTTACCCGCTCGCGGGCTTTGGGGTTGCTGCCTCCCTGCTCACGGTGGGGTATCTCGCGTATCTCTCCGTGACGACCGAGTTCGTCCAGTTCTACCCGCTGGTGCTCCTCACGACAGTCGGGCTGGCGACGCTGATCGCCGTCGGCGCCTACGCCCTTATCGAGCGGGTCGCCCCCCAGGTCAACGAGGGGACCGGCTACCTGGGTGTCGTCGTCATCTGGGCACACGCCATCGACGGCGTGGCGAACGTCATTGCCTCCGACTGGGCGACAGCCTTCGGCCTGGCCAGCCTCTACGGCTCGAAACACCCTGTCGACCGGATCCTGGCCGGGTTCACCGAGTCGACGCCGGTGCTCGCGGCCGTTCCGGGCGACTCCTGGCTCTTTCTCGTCGTCAAAATCGTCGTCCCGGTCGCCATCCTGTCCGTCTTCGAACAGGAGTTCTTCGACGACAGCCCCCGCTACGCCGTGCTCCTGCTGATGGCGATCATCGCTGTCGGCCTCGGCCCCGGGACGCGGGACATGGTCAGGGTTACCTTCGGTATCTGAGCGACAAGACGGGTCCGGGCCTCAGGGGAACGGGTGGTGCTCGCGGCCCAACCGCGCCTCGAACCCGAGACTCGCCGGGACAGACTCCGCGCGCTCCCCGAAGTAGGCGTCACCGAGAAAGAGCGGCTGGGCGGGCGGGACGACCACCCGAACCGCCTCGAACCCCAGCGCGGCGACGTCACGGGTTGTCAGCCTGGCGGCGTAGGCGTCCAGGCCGGCGTCACCGAGTCGGTCGAGCGCGGCCGCGAGTTCCGTCTCACCCGACAGCTCGGACGAGGAAACCGAGTCGGCGGAGACGGTCGCGTCGGCGTCGATGAACTCGGCGGCTGCCGGCGGCAGGTCCGCGTAGCGGGCGACGGCACCACTCTCGCCCTGGGCGTCCTCCGGGCCCATACTCCGGAGTTCCGTCCAGTTCTGGAGTGCCTCCGCTAGCGCCGACCGGGCCGCCGTTGCGGCGTCCAGGTTTGCCCCCGACCCCAGGGCAAAGCGGGGCCACGCCTCGCGGTGGACGGCCGCCGCGACGACCGGGATATCGATATCCTGGGTCACCAGCAGTAGCGTCACGTCCAGCCCCTCCGAGCGGGCCCGGTCGGTCAGGGTCTCGACCACCTCGTCCTCGACAGCAAGCGCCAGCGGGTCGGCGGTGGAGTACCACGACAGCATCGTCGCGTCACGCTCGACCACCTCGTAGAGGCCGGCCAACAGCGCCCCGACACCGCCGTTTCCCAGCCCGAGGCCGGTCGTCAGTGGCGGCCGGAACCGCTCGGTCGGCGGCGGATGTACCACGAACGCCGCGGGCAGGTGGGCAGACTCCCCGGTGACGAGGTGTTCGCCCTCGACCCAGTACAGCGGTGCTGTCACCGCGGACTCGTCGCGGCAGACAAACGCCGCGGGCGGAACCGGGGAGGCGACCTCCGCCGGGAGCCCACGGGGGAGGGCTGACCGGCGATAGACGCCGGCGCAGTACCGCTCCATCCCCTCGCCGAGCGCCTTCATAAAGGCCCCGTCCCAGCCGGCGTCGACCCCTGCGGACTGTCGCTGTGCGCTCGCGTCACTGAACCCGCCGGTTTCGCAGGTCTGTGCCAGGTAGTACGGCACCGGAAACGACTCCACCTCCCCGACCTCCCGGAGGAGTCCGACCCGCTTGTCGACACCACGTTCCGCCCGGGCGAGGGCCCCGTCGACATCACGGTCGACCGGTGACCGGTCGAGGTCGGTCCCGACAGACGGGCCGGCATCACACGCACAGCCAGGCAGCGCCAGAAGCTCCCGCTGGACCGGCGGGGCCCCCACCTCGGTGACCTGGCCGAAGATATCCGCCCCCTTCGACAGGTACCGGGCAAGCGCGTATCCTGCGGTCGCCCCCGCAAGGCGCGCCGCGGACGCGGGCGTTCCGGCCCCGGTCGCGACGGGGCCGGACTCGCCCTCGAGGGTGGCCTTGACCCGGCCACACAGGCACTCGTAGCAGGCTGTCGCCGGCGAGAGGGCGGTCACGGCGGCATCGACGACCCGGGCCCCGCCGACGCCGCCAACCTCGACCGCCAGCCACGGCGTCTCACCGTCGAGGGCGGCCTCGTTTGCCCGGGTAAAGGCGTCGCTCCCGGTGTCGCCGACGACAGCACCGGCCGCCACGTCCCCGAGGTCAACCGGGTCGACCGCACGCGGGTCGGCGTCCACGTCCGCCAGCGCCGCCTCGACGGCGGCGACCGCAGGACCCGACCCGACCAGACCGACTGTCATACTGTGCGGGACGGCGGGTGAGGGGAAAAGCGCCGCGACTGTGAGCCGGCCGACACCGCAATCAGCGGCGGTCCTGTGCCTCGCGGACCAGCGTGTTGGCCGGCTCACCGGCCAGGTCCGGGGGTAACGTCAGCCGGAGTCGAGGCCGCCCGACCTCTATCGGTACGGATTCCGTGCCGAGAATACCGGCATCCTCGAGCGCCGTCTTTGCTCGCGAGAAGGTGGCTTTACTCGCCAGCCCCACCGCCTCGCCCCACTGGCTGATGTCGTACAACAGCTGTTTGTTGCGGGCGGCCGCGAGCAGGCAGAGGGTGACCGCGTCGGGGTCGCTCCCGGGGCCGGCCGCCAGCAGGGTCTCGAAGTCTGTCGCGACCGCTTCGCCGAGTTCCGACCGTAGCGTCTCTCTGACCGTCGAGAGTGGGGGAACCCCCACCTCGTACTCCGGTGCGGCCGCCCACCGCTGGTCGAAGCGGTCGTACGTTCGGCCGATAACGTCATTATCGGTCGCCGTGAGCCCCGCTGACCTGTCGGGGCCAGGGATGAACGCGACCACCGAATCCGGGGAGAGTAACAGCGCAGTGCGGGGGACAGACTGGAGGGTCCGGACCGTGACGACCCCCTCCGCGACCAGGTCTGCCAGCTTCGCCGCAGGAACAAAGCGCTCCAGTAGCGTCTTCAGCGGCTCCGGGTCGGCGAACAGCCGTACCCGTGGCGGGTCCTCGGTCCCGGCGAGCCGGTCGATGAGCGTCGCCATCAGCGCCCGCGG
>JBLGCN010000202.1:0-4701 GCA_047617405.1 Natronomonas sp. | reverse complement strand
TCCAACATCGAGTACGACCCCGACAAGAAGGTGTGGGTCTACGGCGACCGCCACTCGACCCGGTCGGCAAACTCGATCCGCGGGGCCCAGAAGCTGTTGAAGGCCGTGTACACCATCGAGTTCCTCAGCCGGCAACTCGAGGAGGGGCGGTCCTCGACACTGCGGGAGCTGTACTACCTCTCGGAGTCGTGGGACCTCGACGAGGCACAGTTCTCCAGCCAGGACGAGTCAAACGACCTCATCGAGGACCTCGAGATCGTCTCGGGGGCGACCCGGGAGGACTTTCACATGCGACCCGAGGAGTCGGGGGCGACCGTGATGGGGCCGCTACTGCTGCGCGAGCAGACTCGCCGGGGTGAGCGGGAGATCCACTGTCAGGAGGACGTCGGTGAGGGGGGCTACCAGATCCCGAACAACCCTGACACCATCGAGTTTCTCGACTCCGACGCCGACTTTGTTCTCTGTGTGGAGACCGGCGGCATGCGCGACCGCCTCGTCGAGAACGGCTTTGACGACGAGATGAACGCGCTCGTCGTCCACCTGAAGGGACAGCCCGCCCGCGCGACCCGGCGACTCACCAAGCGTCTGCGCGACGAACTCGGGCTGCCGGTGGTGGTGTTTACCGACGGTGACCCCTGGAGCTACCGGATCTACGGCTCAGTGGCCTACGGCTCGATCAAGTCCGCACACCTCTCGGAGTATCTGGCCACACCCGAGGCGGACTTCGTCGGCGTCCGCCCACAGGACATCGTCGAGTACGACCTGCCGACCGACCCGCTCTCGGACTCGGACGTGAACGCCCTGGAGTCGGAACTGGAGGACCCGCGGTTCCAGACCGACTTCTGGGAGGAACAGATCGAACTGCAACTCGACCTGGAAAAGAAGTCCGAACAGCAGTCACTGGCCGCCCGCGGGCTCGATTTCGTAACGGACACCTACCTCCCCGAGCGGCTTGAGGAGATGGGCGTGGTCTGACCTGGCGGTCGGGCGGTCGGTGTCGGGAAAAATGCGGCCGGTCGCCGCCCGCGGCGAGTGGTGTCGTTCCACACCGCTCCGGCGTGGCGGCTATGGCGATTCCCGCTGGTAATCGTAGAAGGCCAGCGTGAGCCCCTCCATGGCTACCTCTCCGCGCGCCCCCGCATCGAGCGTGGGTGGGGAGTACTCGATGGGCCAGGCCTCGTCGAAGACCCACTTCGCGACCGGCGCCCCCGCTACAGAACCGGTCTCGTTGTAGACCTCGACAGTGATCTGCTTTCGTGACTCGGCGACTTTCCCGTCCTTTACTTTCTTGAACCAGTCGAACAGTTTGGTTCCGACCGGGGCTCCACCCGGATTCGACTCGCCTGGCGGCCCGGTCGCCGGCTCGACGCCGCGCTTTATCACGAGCGGGTCGTAATCCGCCCGCCCCCACAGCTGGCGGTCCTCGTCGGGTTCGTTTCCGGTCCGGTACTCGCCTTTTCCGATCCGTGCGTCCGGGAGTTGCACTTCGACCCAGCCCGGGACCTCGATGTCGTCTATCGTGACGCTGAAATATGTCTTCCGGGCCGGCCCGCGCCGGTCCTGCGCGCTCGCCTGCCCCGCGGCGACGCTGGCAAGCCCCGCCAACCCCACCGCCTGCATCAGGCCGCGTCGGTCCATGTCCGGGATGATTCCGCTCTTGTCGTTTGTCATAGTCGTGTGATTGTCGTGTCCGTTCGTGTGCCTGTGCCCCTGCCCGAATGCATTCGCCCCGCGGACACGTCGACGTCGCTAGCCCTGTTCCCCCTCTGTCTACTCTTACCTGTCACGCGAATGTATAATTAAACCGGGGGCTAAATGTCTAGTGTCCGGGGGGAACCGCCCGCCTCAGCCGGCTACCCCTCGTCCAGCGCCACCTCGACCCCCCGCTGCCGGCAGTCCTCGGCGAACGCGGCCGAATCCGTCTCCAGGGCCTCGAAGGTATTGTAATGGACCGGGACGACGAGTTCCGGGTCCAGTTGCTCCGCGAGTTCGGCGGCTTCGCGGCGGTCCATCGTGAACGCGCCGCCGATGGGTGGGAGGAACACGTCCACGTCCAGTTCTGCGTGCCCTTCCAGCACGTCGGTGTCACCAGGCCAGAACACTGTTGTGCCCTCGAAGGAAATCACGAAGCCACAGCCCAGTCCCTCAGGGTGAAATGGTGTCCCGTCGGCGGTCGTGTGTGGCCCGTCCGGTTCGTTGTACGCCGGGACGGTCCAGACTGGCAGGTCGGCGGCCACCAGGTCGTCCTCCATCGAAACCGCACGACACTCGTGGTCTAGCTCGGACAGCCGGGGCAGGTCACGACCGCTGTCTCGCGGATTAATACCTTCGAAGGCAAGTATCGTCGTCCGGTCGTCGGCGACCCGCTCTACCCCGTCATCGTCGTAGTGGTGGACGTGTGAGAGGCAGACGAGGTCGGCGTCCTCGGGCCGGTACTCCCGCCCAGGTGGGTGGGCGTCGATGGCCGGGTGCTCCGGCTCCCAGCCGCCGGTGAGGACGCCGTAGCGCCCGGGGTCGAGGTAGACGGTCCGACGGCCCTCGACCCGGACCGTCGCGTAGCCGAGCCACTCCACCGTGAGTCCGTCGCGGGTAACTGTCATTGACACCGGTCCGGCCGGCAGGCAAAAAAGCCCGTCGTGGAGCCGGTGGCCCCGGACCCGGGTCGCCCCAGCCCCACAGCTATCTCGCTGCCACTGTCACCTGGTCCCCGTGCCGTTGACCGTGATGACGGCACCGGGTGTCCCCTTGTTCGAGAGGGTCGGGTACGGGCGGTCCGTCTGGGAGCCGGCGGGGCGATACGGCCCCTGATAGTCGTAGACGCGGTTGTCGTTCGTATCAAGATGTGTCGTGATGTGGACCTCCGCGCCGTCCGCAACCGAGCGGCGCAACCGGACCGTCAGGTCCTCCTGTGCCCCCGGCTGGATATACCCGCTGACGCCGAGGACGCTCCCGTTGACCGTCCCCTCCCGGACGACGATGAAGCCCCCCTTGGAGGTGGTCGCAGCGTCAACGGTGACCGAGTCGCCGGCGTCGGAGACGGAGACACCGCCGGCCGCAACCGAGGCCACCGGCGCGGAGATGAGCACGAAGACCAGGTACGCCATCCCGAGCATGGCGGCGGCGTGTTTGGTCCCGTCCCGCAGGGAACCGTCACCGAGCTGGCCGGCAATAAAGCCCGAGCAGACCGCCTGGACCAGGGCGGTGTGAAAGAAGACCAGGGTGTAGGCGGCCTTGTCGACCCGGCCAAAGCGGGCGAAGGCGTCGACGTTGACGCCCAGCCGACTGGTCTGGTCGGCGCTGGGTGTCGGCACGGCCTCCGGCAGGCTCGGCACCAGCACCTGGTTGACCGCGATAATGATGACCAGAAAGACCAGAAAGGAGATGTAGATAACGACCAGATATGTGAGCATCTGTTGACGCCGCTGGCGGCGCAGGTCCAGGTCAGACCGCGCCTGCTCGGAGGCGATCCGGAGCACACCGCCGAGGTCACCGCTTGCCCGCATCGCGTTGTTCAGCAGGACGACCACCCGCGTGACTGCCGTGGTCCGGACCCGGCGGCCGAGCCGCACCAGCGCGTCGTCGACGTTCGAGCCGTACTCGATATCCCGCCAGACCCGCTCGACCTCCGGCGTCAGTACCCCCAGGTCACTCCCCCGGACCCGGTCGATACTCTTGACAAGCGTCATCCCGGCCTCGTTGAGGCTGGCCAGCCGCTCCAGCAGCTCCGGCACCGTCGACTCGATCCGGTCGATCCGCCGCTTGTACACCTCCCGCACCGCCCCGTAGCTGACGAGGACGACCAGCGCCGACTGCACCACGAGGTCGTCGAGGACCCAGATGTTGACCCCGATGCCGGTCAGCGCGCCCGGCAACCGGAGCAAAAGCAACGCGACCGCGACGGGTGCCGCGAGGTACAACACTGTGGTCGGGTCAGACAGCGCCGTCCGGAACGGGCGCTGGACCGCCCGCTTCAGCCGGGTGACCCGGTCGTGCCACGCCAACACCCGCTCGTTTGCCGCGTCGGCGGCGACCCCGCCGTCGGCCGCCCGCCGCTCGGTGCGGGGCGAGGCCCGGACCGGTGTGTCGACGGGCAGTCGGTCAAGCACCTCGCTCCCGGTCCCGCGTGCGACCCCTAGTGTCTCCAGCTTCGAGGACAGAAAGACCGCAAAGCCGGCGTTTGCGAGCGGGATCAGCAGGTACGCCACCAGCTGGAGAAAGGGGAGCGTGTCGGTCGTCGTCAACCCGAAGACCAACAGGATGGTGATAAAAAACAGGACGCCGGCGACGAACACCGTCACGTAGCCTTCGGCAATCGTTGCGAGGAACTCCAGTACCTCCTCCTGGCGTTGCTCGGACTCCTCGCGGAAGCGTTCGTACGACTCCCGCAGAAACTCGGCGCGGTCGCTACCACTCTGGAGGACACTCGCGAGGTTCTCGGTGAAGGTACTGAACTGCTCGCTGGGCGTTCGCCGCCCCATCCGCCGGAGCGCAGAGACCATGTCGCGGCCGAACAGCTCCATCTCGCGGACGACAAGCCGCATCTCGCGGGCGGATTCGCCGTACACCCCGCTGTTCTCCCCGAGGGTCCGCAACACCTCCGGCGTCTCCATCCCACCCTGCGAGAGGGCGTACATGAACGCGGTCGTCCGCGGCAACCCCTCGTCGATGCTGCGGCGGCGCACCTCGGCGTTGCTCTCTGGG
>JBLGCN010000201.1:0-4707 GCA_047617405.1 Natronomonas sp. | reverse complement strand
GGGCGGGGAGTGTCCGTGCCGACGACCCGGAGACGTTCGAGATCGGAGCTGTCTGTTTTGCACGCTGTGACGGGACAGGTGACACGACGGTCTACCACCGCGAGGAACCCGCCACGCGGGACGAACACCTCCTGCTCGAGCACGTCGTCGAGGACCTCTCGGCGGCAGCGGGGGCAACACTCCTGACCCGCGGGAGCGACCACCGTCCGCTGGAACTGCTCTCTCAGCGCCTCGCGCTGGCAGGCGAAGGCGATGTCGTCGCAACTGGGGCAGAGCAGGTGCTGGCGGGGTGTTTCCACGCAGACGCGGACCGTGTCGCTGTCAGGGCAGAGACAGACACACTCGTCGAAGCCGCCCGGCAACTGGGCATCGATACCGGTTCAGTCCTGCTCGACGACTACGAGACCGGACTCGACCCGGCAGACTGGCGGGCGAACTGGGCGATTGAGACCACGCCACTCTCGGGTCCCTCCGACCCACAGATGACCGACCGTGATTACGCGACACTCGTCGAGCGGTATCTGGGTGCCGAGGACGAGGCGGTGGACTCGGCACAACTCTCGGACTGCCTGAAAGCGTACGCGAGCGCAGACCTCGGCCTGCTCCGTGGGCTCGTGACAGAGGGCGCAGTCGCCCAACTCGGCTGTCCGCAACCGTCCGGGCGTCCCCCTGAGGGTGGCTAGCTGGGGTGAACGGCAGTTACGGGTGCCACGACCGACCGACACATTGGACCCGAACACCCGGGCCTGATCTGTCACACACCCGACCGTTCGGTTCGCTCGTCGACGGTGATAGTGAATCCGACATCACGGAGCCTCCGGGCCAGTGGCTCACCGACCCCGGACGCGGGCGTCAGGACGCCGCCGGCTGCCGGCGACTCGGTGTCCTCCTGCCGGAGACACATTGCGGTCTCGGCGAGCATCCGTGCGGTGGCGCCGTACCCGGGGTCCAGGCTGGCGCTGAACTCGGCCTCAGCGGTGAACGGGCCGTCCGTGCCCGTTCCGCGCCCAAGCACGCGGACGGTAAAGGAGCCGTTCTCGACCTGCGCTCTCGTCGGCCCCTCGCCCGGGTCGGGAAACACGAACCGGCGGACCCCCGCCCGGACGGGGTCGATAGACATCGCGGCCGTGAACAGGCCAACCCCCCCGGCAATGGCGCCCGCACCGGCCGCACCGCTGACCCCGGACCCGGTCGGGATGACCTCCGTACAGCGAAACTCCCGACCCCAGGGGTACCCCAGAAGGGCGTTACTGCGCCGAACAACGCGTTCGTTCACCGGGGCCATCGGTGACGGTGCCGTCCAGACCGACCGCAGTCGGTCTTTCCGTGGCCGGCGTTGCGCGCCCGGGTCGACGCCGTCCCGCTCGCCCGGCGGTGCCAGTGAGTACGGGTTCTCGAGAGTCTGTCGGGTGACGGGGTCGTTCGACGCGGCGTCGAACAGTTCGCCGAAACTGGCGAGTGTCCCGCCGCTGACCCCTCCGCTCGCCTCGTCGATGTATATCCGAACCAGCCCACAGTGGGTATCGAACTCCCTGGCCGCGAACGACTGGACGAGCAGTGTCCCGATATCGGCGGGCACAGAGTCGAAGCCACAGCTGTGGACGATACGCGTGTCGGCGTCGACCGCCGCGTCGTGGAACCGGTCGACTGTCTCCCGAACCCAGTTTATCTCGCCGGTCAGGTCACAGTACTCGGTCCCGGCGGCAACACACGCCTCGACCAGCGGGGTTCCGTACGTCGTGTACGGGCCGACTGTCGTGCAGACCACGTGTGTCCTGCGGGCCATCTCCCGGAGACTCTCCGGCTCCATCGCGTCGCCGAGTACGGTCGGGATACTGTCCCACGCCTCGCTCTGGGCGACGAGTTCCGATTCGAGTGTGTCGAGACGGGCCTCACTCCGGCCGCCAAGCGCCAGCGAAACCCCGTCGGGCGTGTACTGCTGTGTGAGGTAGTCGGACACGAGCCGCCCGGCGAACCCGGTTGCACCCCAGACGACGATGTCGTACGACCGGTCTGTGTCTGTCATGCGGAGTGTACTGTACTCGGGGCCCGGAGCCTAAGTCACGCAGGACTTGGCCTGCACACCGGCGTGTTAGCTCTCTATGTGGGCCGGAGGATCCCCCGTCTTGGCGCGAGAGGCCGAGGGACACCGCCGGTGTCAGACCCGGGGTATTTTGCGTGACCGTCTCGTGTTACCCTGTATGGAACGCGTCCGTCGGCGCCGGCTCACAGGGAGCAGCGACAACGGGGTGACACCTGAGCGGGGCAGGTATGGCCGGTAAGGGCGCCACCACTGTCGACCGCGCCCGCCGGTCGGGTGCTGCCCTCTCGCTGCATTTCAGACGGCTCCTGACCCCGCCGCTCCCGGGTGACGGGCTACTGTTGTTTGGCTTTCTCGAAGGGGTGGTCGGCTGGGGGCTGTCCTGGCTGTTCAGCCGGAACCCCGAGTTGGCTCCGCTCGGACTGGTCCTGTCTATCGTCGTCACCTGGGTGCTCCTGACCGCCGGGGTTATCTTCGTCGGTGTGGTCTATACTGCGCCGACCGTCCGGCGGAACCGGGTCTGGGTCGTGTGGGGGGTGCTCAACCTGGCCGCAACCGCGGTCAACGTGGCGGCCCTCGCCGGAGCCCTCCCGACGGGACTGCTCAGCTACGCGTACTGGCACCCGTGGCTGGCGGTGATGGGGGTTGGCTACCTCGTGACGGGGCTGTACAACTGGCAGAGCCCGCAGATCCGCCGACAGGAGCGCCTCGTCTACGTCGCTGCCGGGCTGGTGACACTGGGTGTGCTGGCCGCGAGCACAGGACCGCTGACGGGGTTCGTGACCGTCAATATCTTTCTGCTGGGCGGTGTCCTCCAACTCGTCCCCATCGGCCACGACGTGCTCGCCGACGCCGTCCTCATCGCCCGCAAGCAGTAGCCTTCCACGGAGTAACAGACGACTGACACCACGGCCGACCCACTAATGTACGACACAATCCTCTTTCCGACCGACGGCAGCGACGAGACGACCGACGCCGCAACCCACGCGTTCAGCCACGCCGAACGGTACGACGCCACGGTGCACGTCATCTCGGTCGTCGAACTCTCGAGCGGCCTTGGAACCGCCGGCCGTGACCAGGAGGAACTCGACCGACGACGACGCGAGCGACAGGCCACAGCCGAACAACTCGTTGAGGCGCACGCCCCCGAGGGTGTCGACACAACCGTTACCGTCGAGTTCGGCAGCCCCGCCCGGGCCATCACCGAGTACGCGACGGAGATACAGGCCGACCTGACGGTAATGAGCACCCGTGCCCGGAGTGGAGCCCAGCGGGTCATCTTCGGCAGCGTCACCGAACAGGTCATCCAGGGCTGTGACACACCTGTCCTGGCGGTCCAGCGCTGACGCCACCCGAGCCTGACCGCATGCCCGAACGTGCCGGGCGGACGGCCCGCCGGTTCGGTGAGCCGCCACCTCCGCCCCCGTCCCGAACGTCCGGTCACCGGTTGCCCGACACCCGAGTGTTACTCGGGGAGTCGGGTAGCTCGTCGAAACCCCTCGGTAGCCGTCAGCAGCCGGCCGCCGAACGCGGTGTCCGGACTACTCGTCGGTTTCCGCCAGCAGCTCCTTGATCTCCTCGAGCTTGAAGTACGAGGCAAGCGCGAGTATCGTGACAGGCCAGAAGCCGACGAACTGGCCGCGCTGTTTGTCGCCGCGCACATAGTAGAAGTACAGTGCAAGTGCAACCGACCCGACTGACGCCAGCACGGCAGGGGTGAGCCCGTCAGCACTGATCTCCTCCGCGGTATCGATTGCCGTCTCCTCAGTTGTTTCGCTCACACCCCTCAATACGTCTGTGTAGGGAAATCGCTTCTCATACCGTCGTGGTACCGGGCTCGGGCGCCTATCCCGTCACTGAACCGAGTGTTCGGCCCTCAGGAGTCCGATACCTCCTCCGACGACCCCCCGTTCGCCCGTTCAATGCGTCTGACAGCGATGAAAATGAGCACTGACACGACAATCATGAGGACGGCAAACGCCGCCTCGCTGCCGGTCTCCTCGTCCTCTCCGGTCGTAGTCATGAGCTGTCAGGATATACGCGTCCCGCGCACATATCACTTTTTCCGGGGGCTGACACCCGGCGTCGGCCGTGACACTGCTCGAACGTTGGTGAGGGGCCCGACGGGTGCCGAACTGTTTTTCACGTCTCGAATACCTCCTACCCACATGGACGATATCGATCCGGATACCGCAATGCTCGCCGCCGGCGTCGTGATCAGCCTCGTCGCCGTGCTGGAGTTCTACCCGATCATAAAGAAGGTCCGGGAGCGGTGAGGACGCCACGGGCCGGTGACGGTGACGGTCCAACGGCGGTCACGACCATCCGTGGCCACGGCGCGGTGTCAGTCCGGCTGCGTCCGGGTGCGACACCCTGTACACTGACCGATAGCCAGCCGTGCAAACAGTTGCCCCCGACTGTGGGACGCTGTGGCCATTCACCACCTGTTCCCGGGGCTAGCGACGCCCGTCCTGGCCGCACAGGGTCCGGGTCGGTCACGCAGACGAGACTACCCCGGCAGACCGAAGTGCCCGACCCGCCCGTCGAGGGCGTGGATAGCTGACGAGGCCCAACTCGGTGTGACGGGGTTCAGCGTGTGTCGCTGGCCCGGGACTCGTTGTTATGTCGGGCCCCCGAAATGTGGCCGTTTGGCCGCCGAAAACCGA
>JBLGCN010000200.1:0-4721 GCA_047617405.1 Natronomonas sp. | reverse complement strand
AAACTCGGCGCCCTGCCGGTCCCCGTCAACCACCGGTTCAAAGTCGACGAGGTGGCGTACGTCCTCGAGGACTCCGGGGCGGACCTGCTTGCCTTCGACGCCGACGCGCGCGGAACCGTCGACGAATTCCAGGGCCGCGAGGAGACCCCCGAGGAGTATCTCTACGTCGGCGCGGAGCGACCGGACTACGCCACGCCATATCGGGAGTTTCGCGCCAAGGCGAGCCCCGAACCCGTCGATATCGTCCCCTCGCGACTGGACGAGGCGACGCTGATGTACACCTCCGGCACCACCGGCCAGCCGAAAGGGTGTGTCCTCACCCACGAGAATCTCCTGATGCAGGCGACAAACTCCGTGATCACGTCGGCGACAATCGGCCGCCAGGTCGACATCGACGGGCGGGACCTGGTGGTGACACCCCTGTTTCATATCGCCGCCTTTGGTCTCTTTCTCAACGCCTTCTACGTCTCGGCGACGACGGTGCTGATGGCTGACTTCGAGCCCGGGCGGGTGCTCGGGGTGCTCGAGGAGGAGGCGTGTACGGGTGCCTTCTTCGTGCCGATGATGGCCCGGGCGCTGCTGAATCAGCCCGACTTCGACAGCTACGACCTCTCGGCCTTTGACAGCTTCCGGATCGGGGCGGCGCCGTCGGGCCGGGAGTTGAAGCGAACAGTTCAGGAGCGCTTCGGTGCGGACATCATGGACGCGTTCGGGCAGACGGAGCTGTCACCGACGACCACCACGCTCACGCCCGCGGACGCACTCGAGAAACCCGAGACCGTCGGAAAGCCGCTGCTCAACGTGATGGTAAGGGTGGTCGACCCGGAGACCGGCGAGGAGGTCGACGCCGGGGAGGTCGGGCGGGTCTGCTACAAGAGCCCGACCGTCATGCAGGGGTACTACGGGATGCCCGAGCGGACCGCCGAGGTCATCGACGAGGACGGATGGTTTCACTCCGGCGACCTCGTCCGGGCTGACGAGGACGGCTTTATCGAGTTCGTCGGCCGCTCGGACGACATGATACTCTCCGGGGGCGAGAACATCTACCCCGCGGAGGTCGAGGAGGTACTCCACGAACACGAGGCGGTCGACGAGGTGGCCGTCGTCGGGGTTCCCGACGACACCTGGGGTGAACGGGTCAAGGCCGCCGTTGTGCTCCACGGCGACGCCTCGATGACCGCCAGGGAGGTCCGGTCGTACGTCGGTGACCGGCTGGCTGATTTCAAGAAACCGCGGGAGGTTGCCTTTCTCGAGACGCTGCCGCGGAATCCGACCGGGAAGGTGCTGAAGGCCGACCTCTCGACGGTCGAAGGGGTCGTCGTCGAGTAGGGTGGTCGTGTCGCCGCCCGGTCACCGGTTCACCTCACAGGTGGGTGTCGGGTTCCCCGCCCTCGGCCTGGTGGCCGGTCCGCTCGGGCTCTACCCGTGCAAACACGTTTGTGTTCGACTGAGACCACAGTTGCGCCACCGTGTCGTCGAGGGAGTCCTGTAGGTTCGTGACCTGCGCCCGCAGCCGGCGAACCTCCTCGCTCGTCGCCAGTTCGCCGGCGGGAACTGCCGTCTCCAGGGCGTGCTGTCGGGCCGTCAGGGCGAGTAACTCGCTCACTCTGTCGTCGTAGGTGCCGACCAGGGCGGCCGTTTCCACCGTAGAGCGGAGTTGCTCTCTCTCGACCGGCTTGGTGACGTAGTCGTCGACCGGGAGGGGGGCCACGTCGGTCGACGGGGGGACGGCTGTGACCATGACGACCTGCGCGTCGACGCCGCGCTCGTCGAGTCGGTGTGCGACCTCGTCGCCGGAGAGCCCCGGCATCCGGCGGTCGAGAAGGATGATATCCGCCTCCCCCTCTGTGAAGCGTTCGAGGGCCGCTTCGCCGGAGTAGGCCGTCCGGACGTCGTACTCGTCCGCAAGCCACATCTCGTAGAGGTCGGCCAACTCACGCTCGTCCTCGATAACGATGACACGCGGCTGTCCCCCGTTAGCGGACATGAGACCCCGGTGAACGCGGTGGTCGGCGGGTTCTCGCCGGGTGGCTGCCCAGGGCCTGCCGAGTGCCGGGGAGCACCGGTGTGTGGTGTCCCCCGGTCACGGGTTACGGTTGATGATCACACGGAGTGACGAGCCGTACAGGACCGTCACCCGACAGCTCTGAAACTGGAACTCGGCCGACGGGAGCCACCCACTGTCCTCGGCCTTTCGCTTGAACAGCGCACCGAGATTGTCGACGTCGACGAACTGGTACAGCGGCGGGGCCTCTGAGAGCTCCGGCCACTGCTGGATCGCCTCGCCGACGGCCGAGGTAACGACTGTTGCGGCGTCAACCGGGCGGTCGTACGTCCGGACCAGTTTTGTCTCTGTCACCCAACCCGACACACTGCGTTCGTCCGCCTCACTCCGCTCGTCCGCGTGCGACCCGACAGTCAACTTCCCGTCATTGCTCATATACGACCAAACGCCCATACCAGTATCGTCCCTCTGCCCCACTCTATCGGTTTGCGTCACAGATGCCGATACAGATTGGTTGTTTATACACGAGACACGCCATCACGCGGGCCAAGAGCCCACGGTTGCCGGAGGTGAGGTGCCGGGTGGCCGGTCCCGGCAACCCATCGAGCGGTGTCGGTGCCCGTGAGAACCGGTCGGCAGTGGTGTTGTGATGTTCCAGTCGACAGCAGAAACTACAGTAGCGTGAACAGCAGCAGAAAGGCTGATAACAGGACGGCGGTGGTGTACACCAGGAGAGCGAGGTGGTGGAGCGCGGAGACCTGTCTCATCTGCCCGTACCAGCCACGCTCAAACACGCCGGCTGCCGGTGGCCACACACGGACCGCAGGTCGTGGTGTGGTACCACAGACAGCGTAACGGCGAGACGGCGGCAGTTGGTGGGTCGGTCGGAGGGGCACACACTCGCCGGACCCCCGGGAGACCCCGGGCCGTCTCTCGCCCCCGGGCGTTTACCCCGGTCCGCTCCGCCGCGGTCCGCGCGGACCCCCTGTCTGTCACAGTTCCGGATGCACATACCGGTTTGAGCCGCTGTGGCCACAACACACTCACCGGTATCCACATGGTGTCACGCCGGCCGGTGCCGATGTGTATCGGAGCGGTCACGCGGGTGCGGGAGAGCCCCGGGATAGGCGGGGGTGTCGGCCTCGACGGCTACGAGAACAGCGCCGCGAGGAGTTTGCGCTCCGCCGTTCGGAGGTGCTGGCTGAGGGTCGACTGTGCGATGCCGAGTTGCGCGGCGACGGTGTCCGCGTCGGTGCTGCGTGGCCAGTCGAAGTAGCCCGCGTGAAAGGCCATCTGTAACGCCTCGCGCTGTCGGTCGGTCAACTGGTCGTCGGCGGCCGTCGCGACCGTCGCGGCCGACTGCCAGTCGACGGACCGGTGTCCCTTTGCGACGAGTTCGGCGCCGTCGACGGCGTCGGTGACCGCGTCGACGTACTCCCGGACCTCGGTCTCGTAGGGCAACTGTACCGTCACGGCCAGTTGCTTCGAGTCGGTGCGGACCTCCACCTGCTGGAGGGCGGCGCCGCGGCCGACGAGTTGCTGGATGGCTGACCCCGCGCCCAGCGTCAGGACGCAGGTCACACCGGTCGTGTCGGCACGGAGCACCGACGCGCCGGTGTTGCCCCTGACCGTCTGTTCCGCCCGGTCGCGCTCACCGGTCGTGCTGACGTCGAGGGTGACAAACACCGCACAGGTCCCGTCGTCCCGGTGTGAGACGTCCGTGACCGTGAGTGGGGCGTCGACTGCTGTCACAAACCGGGAGAGCGTCGAGTCCGGCTCGACGTGGAAGGTGAGACTCGTCGACCCGCCCGACAGGAGCGCGTCCCGCTGTCGGATCGCGCCGATAGCGTGGCCGATGGTCACACCAAGCTCCGCGAGCGCCTCAACCTCCTCCTCGGCCATCCCCCTCGGGCGGTCGATGTGTACCTCGATCGCACCGTATCTGGTGGACTCGTGGACGACAGGTATCGCAACGACCGTGTTGGTGCCACGTTTCAGCCCCCGGTCACGCCACCACACGCCGGAGTCGACGGCCACAAGATCCGTCACCGACACCGGCGACCGTGTGTCGTAGGCCTGTCTCGCCGGGACCGCCGGTGTCGTCTCGGTGTGCCGTGTGCTAGCCGCCTCCGACCCCGCCTGGGGGATATCCGAGAGATACCTGTCGAGGGTGCCCGCCGACGCCCGGCGGACGGTCCCGTCGGTCGGCAGGTCGACATCCGCGACCCAGGCGGCGGTCACCGGGTCGATCCTGAGGAGCCGGCGACACACCTCCCGTTCGACCTCCGCACGGGTGTCCGCACTCGCCACCGCCGGGCTGATAGACCGGATGAGCCGGTTGATCCGGTCCAGCCGTGAGAGGCGCTCGTTCTGCCGTTCCAGCTCCCGGTCGCGGTCCCGGAGGTTCCGGGTGCGGTCGAGCTGTTCGAGCGCCTGTCGGGTGTTCGCGGCCCACGTCTCCGCGAGATTCTGTTTCGTGGTCGAGAGCCGACGCCCGTCTGTCGTCGCCACGAGAAAGACACCCTGCTGGCCGAGCGAACAGAGCAGCCAGTCGTCGAACGTGTCGTCGAGCCACCCGGCCGACCCGTCATGTTCGCGGTACGTCTCGGCCGCCAGACGGGCCGTCCGGTCGGCGAAGGCTGTCCACACCGGGCCGGTACCGCCGGAGAGCGTCGGCAGCGTCGGGTTCGTCTCCGTGTCGGCCGTCTCGCGGGCC
>JBLGCN010000199.1:0-4728 GCA_047617405.1 Natronomonas sp. | reverse complement strand
ACCGCTGTCACGCCGCGGGGACGGTCCTGTTGGTCGACGAGGCCTTTCTCGGGTTCACCGACCGGCCGTCGCTTGCGGGCCACGAGGGCGTCGTCGTCGCCCGCTCGCTCACCAAACTGTACGGCCTACCGGGGCTGCGCGCGGGCTACGCGGCCGCAACCGGCGAGTTGGGCGACCGGCTGGCGACCGGCCGGCCGACCTGGGCGCTGGGGACGCCCGCGGCGGCCGTCGGAGCCCACTGCATGCGCCAGCGGGCCTTCGTCGCCGCGACCCGCGAGCGCGTCCGGGCCGAGCGCAGCCGGCTGCGCGACCGGCTGTCCGCCCGTTTCGAGGTCTACCCCTCGGATGCCCCGTTCCTCCTGCTGGCGGTGCCGGACGTGGAGGCCGTCCAGCAGGCGGTGCGGGCAGCGGGTATCGCGGTCCGGGACGCCCGGACGTTCCGGGGGCTGGACAGTCACGTCCGTGTCGCCGTCCGGACGCCCGGGGAGAACAGCCGGCTGCTGGAGGCGCTCGATGTTTGAGGCCGAGCGCAGCGACGGGGTCTGCCGGCTCGGGTCACCGGGGACGCGGTGGCTGGTCACCGGGCCCGAGGGCGGCTACCGGCAGGCGGACGCCGCCTACAACGTCTCGGTTCCGGAGGGGTTCGACCGCGAGGACCCCGCGGCGTACGCCGCCGAGCGCCGCCGCGGGGCCGGCTTCGAGACGCCCGGCCCGGGGCTGTTGACCGGCGTCGACATGCGCCACGCCCGCGGAGCACGCGCGGACCGGGTGTGTGTGGTCGCCACCGCGGGGCTCTCCAACCCTGTTGCCCTGGCCGGCAGCGAGGCCGCCGGTCCGGCGCCGGACGGTGACGACGCCCGGCCGGACGGCCCGGGTGCGGGCCCGGGCACCGTCAACCTGCTCGTCGGGACCGACCGGGCGCTGGCCGACGGGACGCTCGCGACGCTGTTGGCGACCGTCGTGGAGACAAAGGCAGCAACACTCCAGGCCGCGACCGGGTTCACCGGCACCACGTCGGACGCGGTGGCTGTCGGCTGTGACCCCGACGGCGTCCCCACCCCGTTCGCCGGGGGCGCGACCGCCGTGGGTCGGCTGACCCGTGCCTGTGTGCGCCGGGCCGTCGAGGCGGCGGTGGAGGCGCGCGGGTCGGTCCCCGACAGCGTAGCCGCCGCCGAACACGGCGCGGTGCCGGCCGCGGCGCCGGAGACGTTTCGGATCTGACGAAAGTGTCTTTTAGCTACCGCAACGTGAATTGGTATGGAACGCACAGTCGACCCCCAGCCGATCGCGCCTGCGGCCCCGGAGGAGTTCGGGTTAGTGCAGGTCTGGTGGGGGACAGGCAAGGGGAAGACGACCGCCGCGTTGGGGATGGGGATGCGGGCGGCCGGTCACGGCTACCGGGTCCACGTCCTCCAGTTCATGAAGGGCGGCGCCGGGACCGTCGAGGACATCCGCGGGGAGTACAACGCCATGGCGGCCATGCCGGGGATGAGCTACGAGAACGCCGGCCACTACGGCTGGCACGGCCGCCTCGATAGCTCCGACGACGAGGCCCACGAGGCCCGCGCCGACGCGGCGCTGGCCCGGGCCCGTGACCTGCTCGAGGCCTCGACACGGGCCGACCTCACCGGGCCGCTCGCCCTGGACGGGGCACCCGAGGACGGCGTCCACATGCTCGTTCTCGACGAGGTGCTGTACGCCGCCAACCGCGGGCTGGTCGCCGAGGAGGAGGTCCAGGGGTTAGTCGACGGCAAGCCCGCCAACCTCGAACTCGTCCTGACGGGCGGCCACGAACACCCGGAGTACGCCACAGATGTCGCGGACCTCGTGACGAACGTCGACAAGGAGGTCCACCCGATGGAGGCCGGTCAGGGCGCGCGGCGGGGGACCGAGTACTGACACAGGGATGGCCGAGACGCTGCTCGTCGCCGGCACCGCCAGCCACGTCGGCAAGTCGACCGTGGCGACGGGGCTGTGTCGCCTGCTCGCCGACCGCGGGGTCGATGTCGCCCCGTTCAAGGCCCAGAACATGTCGAACAACGCCCGCGCCGTCCCCCGGTCGAGCGGCGACGGCGAGGGTGAGGTCGGCGTCTCCCAGTACGTCCAGGCCCACGGGGCCCGGGTGGCGCCGACGACCGACCACAACCCCGTCCTCCTGAAGCCAACGGGTGAGGGGCGCTCCCAGGTCGTCCTCGACGGCGAGGCCGTCGGCCACGTCGAGGCCGGGGCGTACTACGAGACCTACTGGGAGCAGGCCCGCGAGACCGCCCGGGCCGCCCACGCCCGGTTGGCGGCCGCCCACGACGTCGTCGTCGCGGAGGGTGCCGGCTCTATCGCCGAGGTCAATCTCCAGCACCGCGACCTCGCGAACGTCGAGACCGCCCGCTTTGCCGACGCCGACATCCTGCTCGTGGCGGATATCGAGCGCGGCGGCGTCTTCGCGCACATCTACGGCACGCTGGAACTGATGCCCGCGGACCTCCGCGAGTGTGTGGTCGGTGTTCTCATCACGAAGTTCCGCGGGGACCGGTCGCTGCTCGCCGACGGTATCGCGGAACTCGAGGAGCGCACCGGTGTCCCCGTGCTGGGTGTGCTCCCCTACGAAGACCCCGGGCTCCCCGAGGAGGACAGCGTCGCGCTCCCGGCCGCCGGCGAGCGGGCGGTTCGCGGCGCCGACGACGGTGTGCCAGAGGCGCAGGCGGTTACCGTCGCCGTCCCGCGTCTCCCACGGATCTCGAATTTCACCGACTTCGGGCCGCTGGCCCGCGAGCCCGGCGTCCGGGTCGCCTTTGTGCCCCTCGATAGCGGGCTCGACACGGCCGACGCGGTCGTCGTTCCGGGGACGAAACACACGGTCGCGGACCTGCGTGCGCTCCGGGATGCCGGGCTAGCAGCGCGGGTCCGGGCGCTCGACGGGCCGGTGGTGGGGCTCTGTGGCGGCTACCAGTTGCTCGGCGAACAGGTCGTCGACGCGGGCGTCGAGGCCGGCGACGACGCGGCTGTCGAGGGGCTCGGGCTCCTGCCCGTCGAGACCCGCTTTGAGGCCGACAAGCAGGTCCGGCGGGTCACCCGCGACCTGCAGCCGGTGGCACCGCTCGCAGCGGCCACAGGCGAGGTGTCGGGGTACGAGATCCACCTGGGTCGGACCGAACTGACCGGCGAGGCAGTCCGACCGTTCGACGGGGAAGGGGCGGCAACCGACCGCGCGCTGGGCACCTACATGCACGACCTCTTCGCCAACAGGGTCGCCCGGGAGGGGTTTCTCGACCGCGTCTTCGCGGCCGCCGGCGTCGAGCGGCCGGCGGCCGAGACGAGTCCGGAGGGGACCGGTGTCGCCACCCCACACGACCGCGCAGCACGGCTCGTCGGGGAACACGCCGACCTTGGTACCCTCGAGGCCATCGACGGCTCGCTGTCGGTGTGAGAGCCGGCGAGCCGCCTCAGAACCCCTCGAGGACCCGCTCGGCGAGGGTGGGGTCCTCGAGGTCGAGCGCGAGCAGGACCCGGTCGGCGAGGTCGCCGTAGGTCTCGGTGAGGGCGTCGGCGAGTTCGTCGGGGTGGGCCTCGACGGCAAAGGCGTCCATCATCTCGTCGGTGACCAGGCCGGCCATCTCCTGCCACTTGCCCTCCTTCGAGAGTTCGTGGAGTTCGCGGCCGGTGTCGACCCAGTCGTGGTGGGCCATGACGTCCTTGTAGGTCGGGGTGGAGGCGTAGAAGGCCACCTGCTGGCGGACCTCCTGGCGCTGGCGCTCGCGTTCTGCCTCGTCGCGGCCGGTGACGACGAACGGGCTGGCGGAGACGGTGACCTCCTCCAGCGACCGGCCGGCGTGGTCGGCCCCCTCCTGGAGGCGTGGCTGGACGACGTCCCGGGTGTAGGATGGGGTGTTGAACGAGTGGAGTGCAATCCCGTCGCAGACCTCCCCGGCCATCCGGATGTTGTACTCGTTGACCGCGGCGATGTAGACCGGGATGTCGGGGTCGTCGATCGGGCCGGGATTGAACGTGTCTGTCAGCAGTGAGAACTCGTAGAACTCCCCCTCGTAGTCGAGGTGCTCGCGGTTCTCCTCGAAGGCCTCCCAGATGTGGCGCAGCGACTCGACAACCTCCCGGAGGCGCGGGCCGGGTGACTCCCACTCGAAGTCGACGCTGAACCGGCGCTGATTGTGCGCGCGCACCTGTGTTCCCAACCCGAGGATGAATCGGCCGTCACTGTAGGCCTGCAGGTCCCAGGCCTGCTGGGCCAGGACCATCGGGCTCCGGGTGAATGCGGTGGCGATCCGGGTCCCGAAGCGGATATCCTCGGTCCGGTCCGCGACCACCGGCAGCGGCGCGAAGGAGTCGTGTTCGGTCTCGGGGTTCCAGAGGCAGTCAAAGCCCGCCTCGTCGGCCCGCTCGGCGGCCTCGCCGACACCCTCGGTCAGCCCGTTGATGCTGGCATCGACCTGTAAGTCAGCCATACCTTCAGACCATGAGGACCAGCATCAAAAAGTCACGGGGCGAGAGGCCTAGTGTGACTACGTCTCACACACGACGACTCCGGAGGGGAGGGGATACCACGGTGACCGGAACCAACAGGTGGCCCCGGGGCGAGAACAGAGACGATGAGTCACACCGGACGTGACCGGTCGACAGCACCGCCAGGCCGGCCGACCACGGAGGACGCATGGATATCCTGCTGACGAACGACGACGGGGTCGACGCCCCCGGGATCAGGGCGCTGGCGGACGC
>JBLGCN010000198.1:0-4749 GCA_047617405.1 Natronomonas sp. | reverse complement strand
CGGCCCCGCAGTGTGTATCGGGAGTTTTACAACACGCAGGGCTGTACGAGCCGCTATGACTATCTTCAAGGACAAAGTGGATGAGGAACTTCTCACTATCGCGGAGACAAAGGAGATCCTTGAGGGGTTGGAGACCGAGCGGGCCGCCGACGAGGAGCGGGAGATGCGCTACGAACTCGCCCGGGCCGTCGAGCACGTCAACCGGTTTGCCGTCCTGGACCCGGAGGAAGCCCGCCAGTTCGTCGCCGACCTGCTCGAACTCGAGAAGGTCGACGAGGCAACCGCGCACAAGGTCGTCGACCTCAAACCCCGCGACCGGGACGAACTCCGCGCGGTGTACGCCCAGGAGCGGTTCTCGCTGTCGGGCGAGGAGCTCGACGAGATCCTCAACGTCGTCAAACAGTACGTCTGACCCTCTGATACCCCGGGCGGGCCGCGGGGCTGTGACCCCCGCCCGTTCCGACAGGTCTGCCGGCTGCCGGGGTTTAAGTAAGCTGTTCCCGTACCAGACAGATATGACTGAGGAGCGCGAGCCCAGTGCGGGCCACGAGGCGGTAGTCCTCGACTCTCTGCCACACGGGCGCACCGAGGACGACCGGCCGCAGTACCAGAAACAGCCGCTCGTCTACGCGCTCGACGTCGACGACTTCCGCCTGTACGAGGTCGTCGTCGACGACCCCGAGTTCACTATTGGTGACCGGGTACCCCTCGACGACGTGGCTGGCGTCGAGCGGTTCCACACCGTCGACTACGAGGACCTCACGGGCGGCGCCCAGTCAGAGCTGGAGTACGCCGTTGAGGAACTCGTCGCCGCCGAGGAGTCCCGCTTTGTCGACTTCTACAACGACGCGCAGCCGATCACACTCCGGCTCCACCAGCTCAACCTCCTGCCCGGTATCGGGAAGAAACTCCGTAACGGGATTCTCGACGAGCGCAAGCGTAGCCCCTTCGACAGCTTCGACGGGCTCGAATCCCGGGTTAGCGGCCTCCACAGCCCTGACGAGGTGCTCGTCGAGCGAATCCTCGAGGAGGTCCGCGAGGACGACCTCAAGTACCGGACCTTCGCCCGCCACGAGGGCGAGGGCGGCGAATGACACAGGAGACAGACGACGGCGAGACCGGCCCTGCTCGCGACCCCGACGCCCTCCGGGCACGGGCGGGTGTCTACGGTGACCCACGGAAGGACCAGCACTTCCTCGTCGACGACCGGGTGCTCGACCGTCTGCCGACGTATCTCGAGGCCACCCCCGACCACATTCTTGAGATTGGGGCCGGAACGGGGGCACTGACCGACCGGCTGCTCGGGCTGGGGCGCGTCACGGCGGTCGAGCGCGACCCGGACCTCGCGGCCTTCCTCCGTGAGGAGTTCGCCGACGAGGTGGCCACGGGCCGGCTGACCGTTGTCGCGGGTGACGCCCTGGACGTTGACCTGCCGGCGTTCGACGCCTCGGTCTCGAATCTCCCCTACGGCCCCTCGAGTGAACTCGCCTTCCGGCTGCTCCCACTGGGCCGGCCGCTCGTTCTCACCTTCCAGCAGGAGTTTGCCGAACGGATGGCTGCCGGCCCCGGCGACGAGGAGTACGGCCGGCTCTCGGTGGCGGCCAACCACTACGCCGAGGTGACGGTCGTCGAGACGGTCCCTCCGGCGGCGTTCGACCCGCAACCGGCCGTCGAGAGTGCCGTCGTGCGGACGGCCCCCCGCGAGCCCGACTATGACATCCCTGACGACGACTTCTTTCTGCGGTTTCTCAAGGCCGTGTTCACACAGCGCCGCAAGACGATGCGCAACGCGGTCCGCAACACCGCCCATATCTCGGGGCTGAGTGAGGCCGAAGCCGTCGTCGCGGCTGCCGACGAGGACCTCATGAGCGGGCGGGCGGGCAACCTGCCGCCGGAGGCCTTTGCGGACCTGGCGACGCTGGCCTGGGAGGTCGGTGAGCCGTCGTGACCGGCGACGAGTCACCCGACGACGGCCGGGACCGCCCCCGACTGGCCGACAGCCGCGGTCTCGACAGGGTGTACCAGCCCGCCGAGGACTCCCGGCTGCTCGCGGAGGTGGCGGTTGACTGTGTCGACGACGGACTGGTCTGTGAGGTCGGGGTCGGGTCGGGCTACATCGCTCGCCGGGTTGCCGAGGAAACCGGCGCCCGTGTCGTCGGGACCGACATCACCGCGGCAGCCTGCCGGCAGGCCCGCGAGGCCGGTGTGACCGTCCTCCGGGGCAATCTCGTCGACCCGTTCCCGGGCGGTGTGTTCGACGCCGTCCTGTTCAACCCGCCGTATCTGCCGACCCCACCGGAACTCGAGTGGGACGACCCGATGGAGCGGGCGCTCTCGGGTGGCACGGACGGCCGCGCCGTTGTTGACCCCTTTCTGGACTCCGTCAGGCGGGTACTCGCGCCCGAGGGGGTCGCCTATCTGCTCGTCTCGACGCTGACCGGGCTCGACGCTGTCCGCGAGCGGGCGACCGCGGCAGGGCTGGCCGCCGAGCGCGTGCGCTCGGAGTCCTACCCCTTCGAGGAACTCGTGGTACTGGCGCTTCGCCCGCGGATTCAGAAGGCCTAAACAACCTGCTGGCGTACGCAGGTGCAATGACACGCGTGGTTGCGACCACCCCGGGGCTGTATCCGCTGCCGGACTGGGCAAAGGACGAGTTGGCGGCCCTGAAGGGGCGACAGAAGGAGGACCTGATAACCGGCGACGAGGGCGAGGAGCTCGCGACGGTCTACGAACAGGCCCGCGAGGATGTCGTCGAGCGCCAGCGGACCGCCGGGCTGGACCGGGTCGTCGAGGGACAGTTGCGGTGGGACGACATGCTCACTCACCCGCTGGCGGTTAGCGACGTCGTCGAGACCCGTGGTATCGTCCGCTACTACGACAACAACAACTTCTACCGCGAGCCGGTCGTGACCGGTGAGCTGTCGGCGACCGGCGACGTGGCCGCGGAGCTCGACACAGTCGACGCCGCCAGCGACCACCTCCAGGGTGTCTTCCCGGACCCGTACTCGCTCGCCGACCTCGCCACTGACGAGCACTACGGCGATGAGGCGGCGTTTCTGGGGGCTATCACCGACTTCCTCGCCGACGAACTCCGTGCGTGTCCACCGATGGAGACCGTCTTCCTGCTCGCACCCTCGCTGGTCACCGAGCCGCCGGGGGAGGCCGGTGAGCGAGTCAGCGAGGCCGTCGACACGGTCGCGTCCGCGGCTGACGCCGAGGTTGTCCTCTACCCCTACTGGGGCGCGCTGAGCGAGAAGGCCCACGCACACGTGCTCGACGCCGACATCGACGCGCTGGGCTACGACCTGGTTACCGAACCGGACGACAACCTCTATAACGTCCAGGAGTACGGCACCACCGACGACGTGGCGCTCGGCCTCGTCGACGGGCAGAACACGCTGGTCGAGAGCCCCGAGACAGTCCGCGAGCGTATCGAGTGGTTCGAGGAACGCACGCCAAACGAGGACTTCGGCCGGGTGTACGCCACCGCCAACACCGGGCTGTTCCATCTCCCCGTCAACAAGTTCGAGGCCAAACTCGACGCGCTGGCCGCGGCGGGCATGGAGGTGACCGCATGACCGCCGACAGACAGTCCGGTTCGCTCTGCTACACGGGCTGTGACTATCGCCCTCATGCTCACACCACGGGGGTGGTGTTCGCATGAGCACCCGCGAACAGTTCCGGCCCGCCGACCACCCCAACGACCACTTCCTCCTGACGACCGTCGTCGGCAGCTACAAGAAGCCGAAGTGGCTCGACCGTGCCCGCGACCTCTACGAGGACGACGACGCGAACTTCACCGCCGACAACTGGGCGGAGGCAACGGACGACGCCGCCCGCCTCATCACAGAGGAACACGAGCGGGCCGGTCTGGACGTCGTCACGGACGGCGAGATGCGGCGCAACGAGATGACGGAGTACTTTGCCCACCGGATCGACGGCTACGAGTTCAACGGCCGCGTGAAGGTGTGGGGGCACAACTACTTCAACAAGCCCTCCGTGGTCAACGAACTCGAGCGTGACCAGGAGTGGCTCGTCTCCGAGTACGAGTTCACCGCCTCGGTCGCGGATTCGCCGGTCAAGGTTCCTATCACGGGCCCGTACACGCTCGCCTCCTGGTCGTTCAACGAGGCCTACGAGACCGAACGCGAACTCGCCCTGGAGCTTGCGGACCTCGTCAACGAGGAGGTCGACGCCCTCGTCGAGGCCGGCGCCCGGTACATCCAGGTCGACGAGCCGGCTCTCGCGACCACCCCCGACGACCACGCGCTGGTCGGCGAGGCCCTGGAGCGCATCGTCGCCGACGTCCCCGACGAGGTTCGTGTCGGGCTCCACGTCTGTTACGGTGATTACTCCCGGATCTACCCGGAGGCGCTCGAGTATCCGGTCAACGAACTCGACCTCGAACTCACCAACGACGACTTCGCCCAGGTCGACGTCCTCACCGAGCCTCCGTTCACGCACGACCTCGCGCTGGGTGTCGTCGACATCCACACCGCAGAGGTCGAGTCCGTCGCGGAGATAAAGGCAAACATCAAAGAGGGGCTCAGGGTCGTCCCGCCCGAGCGGCTGGTTATCTCGCCGGACTGCGGGCTGAAGCTGCTGCCCCGCGAGGTTGCCTACCGGAAGA
The DNA here is from genome assembly GCA_047617405.1 of Natronomonas sp. GTDB lineage: Archaea > Halobacteriota > Halobacteria > Halobacteriales > Haloarculaceae > Salinirussus. The sequence goes on along the minus strand of JBLGCN010000198.1, from coordinate 119 downwards.
TGGAGAATATGGTCCAGGCCGCCCGCGAGGTCGAGCGGGAACTCGACGCCGGCGGGGTCGACGTCGAGGCCCCGGCCAGCGCGGACGACTGACTGTCGACAGGGATACGCCACCCGTCA
>JBLGCN010000197.1:0-4811 GCA_047617405.1 Natronomonas sp. | reverse complement strand
GTGTTGACGTCCGGGCCGTGGTGTGAGGGTAGTGTCACAGGATTGGGGAGGATGTCGTCGATCGGCCCCCGGCCCGACTGTGCGGGGTCGCCGCCGCGACGGACCAGCGTCACGCGGACCTTCTCGATGCCGTATGTCTCCCGCAGCGGGGCGACCAGCCGGGAGAGCCCGGTCGTGTTACAGGAGACGACCCGCACGAGGTCCAGCCCCTCGACCGTGTCGTAGTTGGCGCGGGCGTTGAAGCTGGCGTCGACGGCGTCGGCGTCCTCCCCGCCCTGCAGGAGTGCGGGGGTGTCGTACTCCCGGTACATCTCGGCATTTTGCTCGCCGACCCCCGATGGGCAGGCGTCGACGACCACGTCGCTGGCTGCGACGAGTTCCTCGACGTCCCCGGCCAGGTCGATCCCTGCCTCACCGAACAGCGGCTTGCGGTCCTCGATGGCCGCGTAGAGTGCAAACCCCTTTTTGACGGCCGTCTGTGCCTCGAAGTTCGGCCGGGTCTTGGCGACGCCGACGACCTCCATATCGGGCTGCTGGCGGACGGCGTCGGCGACGCGCTTGCCGATGGTGCCGTAGCCGTTGATACCCACACGGATCATTGGTCGGGGATTCGATAGCTCCGGGCATATGGGTTGTGGTCCGGCGCCCCAGGCGCGCCGACCGCCGGGTCGGGCGAGTCCCACGGGTGCGCGAAGGGGCCGGGGTCGACGGGGGCTGAGAGCCGGCTCACACACCCACGCCGGTGGCGGCATCTCCTGGCACCTTCGACAAGATTAACACGCCGAGGCGACACTGTTAATATGATGAGTAAAAGCAACCAGGAGTGGTGGCCCAACCGGTTGAATCTGGATATCCTCGACCAGAACGCCAGCAAGGTCGACCCCCTGAACGATGACTTTGACTACGGCGAGGCGTTCGAGCAACTCGACTTAGAGGAGGTGAAAGCGGACATCGAGGAGGTGATCACGGAGCCACAGGACTGGTGGCCGGCCGACTACGGCCACTACGGCCCCTTTATGATCCGGATGGCCTGGCACAGCGCCGGCACCTACCGTGCCGATGACGGCCGTGGCGGGGCGGCCGGCGGCCGACAGCGGTTCGCGCCGATCAACAGCTGGCCGGACAACGCCAACCTCGACAAGGCACGACGGCTACTCTGGCCGGTCAAACAGGAGTACGGCAACAGCCTCTCCTGGTCCGACCTGATCATCCTCGCGGGGAACGTCGCCGTCGAGTCGATGGGATTTCAAACGTTCGGGTTCGCGGGCGGACGGGAGGACGCCTTCCAGACCGACAAGGCCGTCGACTGGGGGCCTGAAAAGGAGTTCGAGGCCCAGGAGCGCTTCGAGGAGCCCGGCGAGATCCAGGGTGGGCTGGGCGCCTCGGTGATGGGGCTCATCTACGTGAACCCCGAGGGGCCGAACGGCCAGCCGGACCCGATGGCGTCGGCAAAGAACATCCGGCAGACGTTCAGCCGGATGGCGATGGACGACAAGCAGACGGCCGCGCTCATCGCCGGCGGCCACACCTTCGGGAAGGTCCACGGCGCCGACGACCCCGAGGAGGCACACGGCCCCGAACCCGAGGCGGCCCCGATCGAGAATATGGGGCTGGGCTGGCAGGACGGGGACGCCGCCACCGACGGCGGTGTCACGACCAGCGGCATCGAGGGCCCCTGGACGCAGTCCCCGACCGAGTGGGACATGGGCTACGTCAACAACCTCCTCGAGTACGAGTGGGAGCCCGAGAAGGGCCCCGGCGGCGCCTGGCAGTGGGCGCCGACTGACGAGGAACTCGCCGACACCGTTCCCGACGCCCAGGACGACGGCGAGACGGTGACGCCGATGATGCTCACGACGGATATCGCCCTCAAGCGGGACCCGGACTACCGGGAGGTCATGGAAACCTTCCAGGAGAACCCGATGGAGTTCGGGATCGCGTTCGCGAAGGCCTGGTACAAGCTCACCCACCGGGATATGGGGCCGCCCGAGCGGTTCCTCGGCCCCGAGGTGCCCGAGGAGACGATGGTCTGGCAGGACCCCGTCCCGGAGGTCGACCACGAGTTGGTCGACGACGACGATATCGCCCAGCTGAAGACCGCGCTCCTCGAGACGGACCTGTCGACCGCGCAGTTGGTCAAGACCGCCTGGGCGTCGGCCTCGACATACCGAGACAGCGACAAGCGTGGCGGCGCGAACGGGGCGCGGGTGCGCCTCGACCCACAGCGAAACTGGGAGGTCAACGAGCCCGGCCGGCTGGAGACGGCACTCGACACCATCCAGAGGGTCCAGAAGGAGTTCAACGCCGGCCGGAGCGACGATGTCCGCGTGTCGCTTGCCGACCTCATCGTGCTGGGCGGCAACGCGGCGGTCGAGCAGGCGGCGGCCGAGGCCGGCTACGACGTCGAGGTGCCGTTTGACCCCGGCCGGACCGACGCGTCGCCGGAACAGACCGACGTCGACTCCTTCGAGGCGCTGAAGCCGACGGTCGACGGGTTCCGCAACTACATCCGTGACGACGTCGACGAGCCGGCCGAGAAGCTACTGGTCGACAAGGCGGAACTGCTGAACCTGACGGCCGACGAGATGACGGCGCTGGTCGGCGGGATGCGTGCCCTGAAGGCGACCTACCAGGACACCCACCTCGGTGTCTTTACCGACCGGCCGGGGACCCTGACCAACGACTACTTTGTGAACCTGCTCAGCATGGACACGGAGTGGGAGCAGTCCCGGTCCTCTGACCACATCTACGAGGGCTACGACCGCGAGACGGGTGACTTCAAGTGGGAGGGGACCCGTGTCGACCTGGTCTTCGGGTCGAACGCCCGGCTCCGGGCCATCGCGGAGGTCTACGCCGGCGACGACGGCGAGGAGCAGTTCGTCCAGGACTTCGTCGACGCCTGGACGAAGGTCATGCGAAACGACCGCTTCGACCTCGAATAACTCGCTTCTGTCGCCGCCCCTGACAGCCTTCAGGTGGCCGCGCGCCACACTGACGACTGTTATAACGGTCACTGTTAAGCCCCTGTCAGCCGAACCGGATGGTATGCAGATTGGCGTCGTCTCGGATACCCACGACAACCTCGGGGTCGCACAGGCCGCGGTCGACCGCTTTGTCGCCGCGGACGTCGACATGGTCGTCCACTGCGGGGATGTCATCTCCCCGTTCACCGTCCGACTGTTCGACACCGACGAGTTCGAGTTCTACGCTGCCCGCGGGAACAACGACGGCGAGTGGGCGCTCCAGTCACTGGTCGAGGAGTTTGGCGCCTACCTCGGCGAGATGGGCGAACTCGAACTGGAGACGGCCCACGTGGCCGTCTACCACGGCACAAGCGAGGCCGTCGTCGGCGCGCTGGTCGACTCCGGCACCTACGACTACGTCCTGCGGGGACACACACACGAACAGGTCCACGAGCGCCGGAACGGGACTGTCCACATCAACCCCGGCGGGATCCCACTCGACCCGTCGGGCGGCAACCCGCCGGCGGCTGTCGTCCTCGACACGGCGGCCGACGAGGTGAGGTTTCACGACCTCGGATAGCGGGGCGACAGACCGCAGCCGAGGGTCACCAACGGTTGTGCGAGGACGGTCCCAACCGGCAGTAACTTTTCAGCGTTGCTACCCAAGGCGTCGTGTATGAACCGGGCCGGCAGGCCGGAGTCGGATGGCGCCCCCGCCGGGGACGGTACGGGGTCACCCACCACGCGCCGTCGGGCGCTGGCGGCAGCCGCGGCCGGTGTGGCCACACTCGCCGGCTGTTCGGGGCTGGTATCCGACCCGGACCCCGAGCCCACTGCCGACGCCCAGGGGGCCGACGGGACTGCCACCGACAGCCAGGACAGTCTCAGCCTGGAGACCATCGCTGTCGGTGGCTCGCCGGGCGAAACGGTGTCGCTCCGGCCGACCGACCGGCCCGTCCTGCTCGATTTCTTTGCCACATGGTGTGCGCCCTGTATTCCCCAGATGGAGACGCTCCGGACGGTCCGGTCGACGTTCGCGCCGGCGGACCTGCGGATGGTGTCGGTCACCAGCGAGGCTGACGAGGCCGCGGTACGGGAGTTCTGGCAGCAACACGACGGGACCTGGCCCGTCGCCACGGACCCGCGGAGCCGCGCGGTTCGGGAGTACTCCGTGACGGGCGTCCCGACGCTTCTAGTCGTCAGGCCAGGCGGCACCGTCACCTGGCGACACACCGGGCTGGCGGGGCGAGACACACTCCTTGGGGCCGTCAGGCGGGCTCTCGGGTGACAATGGCCGCCGCACAACTGTGGTTTGCGCTCGTCCTCGGCGGGTCGACCTTCTTTGCCCCCTGTGCGTTCCCCCTGTTGCCCGGGTATCTGGCGTACTTCCTGGGCAACGCCGAGTCCGCCGACTCACGGCTTGGCACCGTTGCCCGGGCCGCCGGCGTCGGGCTGCTCGTCAGTGTCGGCTTCTGGCTGGTCTATGCGACACTCGGCGGGGTCGTCCTCGCCGTCGGGACGGCCGCGCTCCAGGACATCATCCTCGTCGAACTCCTCGTCGGCCCGCTGCTCGTGGTCCTGGGCGGGGCGATGGCGGCCGGCCGGTCGCCGTCGGTGCGTGTCCCGCTGCCCGAACGCCGCCGCTCGGCGCTGGGGTTCGTGCTCTTTGGAGCGGTGTATGCCGTCGCCGCCGCCGGCTGTACCGCCCTGCTCTCCTTTTCGGTTGTTGCCGGCGCGCTCGCGGTCGACCCGCTGCTCGGTCTGTGGACGCTCCTCGCCTACGTCGCGGGCATGAGTCTCGTGATGGTCGTGGTCTCGGTCGCCGCCGGGCTCGGCAGGGGGGCGCTG
>JBLGCN010000196.1:0-4829 GCA_047617405.1 Natronomonas sp. | reverse complement strand
GGGGTGTCTCGGGACCGGCGACGCCGACCGCGCCCGAACGGTCATCGAGGGTGACGAGGAGGTCAACAACCGCTACGTCGACTTAGAGGAGCGGTGTGTGGAGCTGTACGCCCTCCAGCAGCCGGTTGCGAGCGACCTGCGGTTTATCACCGCCTCCTGCAAGATCCTCACCGACCTCGAGCGGGTCGGTGACCTGGCGACCAACCTCGCAGACCACGCGACCGTCGGCGAGCGCGAACCCGCGGCGGGCGTCCAGTTCGCCGAACTCGAAGGAATAGGGCGGGAGGCGCTCGGGCTGGTCGAGCGCGCCCTCGACGCCTACGAGACGGGCGACGCCGACGCCTGCCGAGCGATTGCCGCGGACGACGACGAGATCGACGCCCTCTGCCAGCGGGCCGGCGAGACCGTCGCCCGCGACCTCATCGAGCGGGAGGCCGACGGAACTGCCTGGGCGGTGGAGACGCTGCTCGACGACGTCTCCCGGCTCCTGTTGACCATCCGGGACATCGAACGGGTCGGTGACCACGCCGTCAATATTGCCGCCCGGACACTGTACATGGCCGAAAACGACCGTGACCTGATCTACTGAGGTCTCCGGGCACACCCGGTTCCACGCCAGTTCGTCGAAGGCGGCCTCGACAGCCTTGTTCAGTGTCGGATGGGCGTGGATGGTGTCGGCGATATCCTCGACGGCGTCGCCCCGGCGCATCCCGACGACCACCTCGTGGACCATGGTAGAGGCCTCGTAGCCGAGCAGGTGACAGCCAAGCACCTCGCCGTCAGGGGCCGCGAGCACCGCCGGCGAGAGGGGGGTGCCGCGTTCGTCGTGGCAGGCGACGAGCGCGGTGAGGACGCAACGAGGGGGTGTCATGCTGTGCCGGCGGTGCCCGAAGCCACCGCCCGAAGCCTAAACACTCGTGGCGAACGACCGGCTCACCGGGTTACACGGGGGTCACCGCCCCCGGGAGCGTCGGCGCCCAGTCACGCGCCGGGAACGGCGCCACGGACCAGGTGAACGAGGAGGAGAGCACCGCCCTCCTGGATCTGGGGCCGACGTCGGGCCGACCTGTGACTTACGCCAGCGTGAGGGCAAGTTATACGCCTCGGTGACGTTCCTCTAGACGAGGGATTTTTGTGACAGACGACTTCGAACTCAGCGCACCTGAACTGACCCCGGCGGACATACTGGTCCTCCAGGACGACCGCTTCACCGAGGAGACCGTCGCGCTCGTGACCGGCGCGGCCTCGGGGATCGGGCAGGCGACGTCGGTCGCCCTGGCGATGAATGGGCTGACCGTCGTCGGCGCCGATGTCGACAGCGAGGGGCTCGACGAAACGGCCACCATGGCCGCCGAGTTCGACGCCCCCGGCCGGGTTGAGGGCGTCGAGACCGACCTCACCAGCGACGACGACGTCGCGGCGGTCGTGGATGCAGCGGCCGACGAAGGTGACCTCCGGTACGTCGCCAACATCGCCGGCCTCCAGCACATCGACAGCATCGCCGACTACCCGATAGAGCAGTATGACCTCCTGCTCGACGTGATGCTGCGTGCCCCCTTCCTCACCGCGAAACACGCCATCCCACACATCAAGGGGACCGATGACGGCGTGGGGGCTATCGCGAATATGTCCTCGATCCACGGCCAGTACGCCACCCGTGACAAGCCCGCCTATATCACCGCCAAACACGGGCTCACGGGGCTCACCCGGTCGATCGCCGCCGAGGGCGAGGGAACCCTGCGCTCGTTTTCGGTGTCGGTTGGGTACGTCCTGACGCCGCTGATGGTCGACCAGGTCGAGGATACCGCCGCGGAGCGGGACATCCCCGAGCAGGCAGTTATTGAGGACGTGATGCTCGGCCAGGCCCGCACGAAGGAGATGATGACCCCCGCCGAGGTGGCGAATCTCTTCACCTTTGGTCTGTCCAGTCACGGCAAACACCTCAACGGCGCCGACCTGCTCTGGGACGGCGGCTACACACACACCTACGAGTGAACGATGAGTGACACCGGTGACGTGGATGTCGGTGACTCCGACGCGGCGACTGTGACCGCCGGCGACCCCGAGCACACCAACGTCGCGGTCGCCTGCCAGGGCGGGGGCAGCCACACCGCCTTTACCGCGGGGGTACTCCAGACGCTGCTTACCGAGGTCGACTGGTCGGCCCACGAACTCGTCGGGATCAGCGGCACCTCCGGCGGGGCGTTCAACGCGCTCACGACCTGGTACGGGCTGGTGACGGAGGGCCCGGAGCGGTCGGTCGAGTTGCTCGGGGAGCTGTGGGACGCCCTCTCGGCGAAGCAGGCGGGCGACCGTGCGGCCAACTCCTGGGTGACGGCGCTCAACCGGCTGGAGAACTCGGGGTTTCCGTTCCCGCAGGTCAGCCCCTACGACGTCCCCGGGGACGAACTCGGGAAGGAGCGTATCCGGGAGGCGCTCGAGTCGTGTATCGACTTCGACGCGGTCCCGCCGCTGTGTGACCGGGACACACCCGAACTGGTCGTCGGAACCGTCGACGTCAACGGCGGGGTCTTCGAGACGTTCACCAACGAGGCGGTCACCGTCGACGCCGTCCTCGCCTCGGCGGCGGTCCCGGACCTCTTCGAGGCTGTCGAGATGAACGGGCACGGCCACTGGGACGGGCTGTTCTCACAGAACCCGCCGGTCTACGACCTGATGCACCAGCCCCCCGACCGCAAGCCCGACGAACTGTGGGTCATCCAGATCAACCCCCAGAAGGTCGAGGAGGTCCCCACCAGCACCATGGAGATCAACGACCGGCGCAACGAACTCGCGGGCAACATCTCGCTGAACCAGGAGCTTGGGTTCATCGAGCGGGTCAACGACTGGGTAGAGGCGGGCAAACTCCCGGCCGACGAGTTCACCCACACCGAGATTCGGCGCATCGAGATGAGCCAGCGCTACGACACCGCCACCAAGGTCGACCGTGACCCTGCCTTTATTCAGGAGCTACTCGAGGACGGCCGGCAGGCGGCGAGTGAGTTTCTCGCCGAGCGGTGAACCGCGCTACCCCCGGCTGACGGCCTCTGTGCCGCCACTGAGTGTCGATAGATCCGCGTCACGGAAGGCATAATGGGGCAGAACCCCTACTCTGCATGTGACCACACACGTTGCAGTCGTGGGTGCGTACGGAAGCGCGGGTGTCGCGGTTGCCCAGCGACTGGCCGACGCGCCCGACGTTCGACTCACCCTCGTCGACGACGGTGACCCCGGCGGCGGTCTCTGTATCCTCCGGGGATGTATGCCCTCGAAGGAGGTGCTCTCGGCGGCCGAACACCGCTTTGCCGCGCGCCACGACGACCGACTCACCGGGTCGCTTCCGGAGGTCGACCTCGAACGGGTCGTCGAGCGGAAAAACGAGCACACCACCGACTTTGCCGCCCACCGCCGGAGCGCGGTCGAGCGGCTTGCCGACCGCGAGAACGTCGTCTTTCACCGCGAGACGGCACAGTTCGTCGACGACCGCCGGCTGGCTGTCGGTGACCGGACGATCGAACCCGACTACGTCGTCGTCGCCACCGGGTCCACGCTGAACCGCCCCGACATCCCGGGGGTCACTGACGTCGACACGGCGACCAGTGCGGACGTGCTCGACGCCACCACGCTGCCGGAGTCGGGTGTCGTGATGGGCTTTGGCTACGTGGGGATGGAGATGGTCCCCTATCTCAGCGAGGCCGGCGGGATGGACCTGACCGTTATCGAGCACGACAGCCGTCCGCTGGACGAGGCTGACCCGCCCTTCGGGGACGCGCTACTCGACTACTACCGCGAGCAGTTCGACATCGACGTCCTCACCAACACCGACGAGAGACGGGTCGAACCCGACGGTGAGGGTGTCCGGCTGACCGTCGAGCGTGACGGCCAGGAACAGACCATCGAGGCCGACCAACTGTTCACGTTCACCGGCCGTCGCCCCAACGTCGACGGGTTGGGGCTCGACCAGGCGGGGCTCTCCTCCGGGTCGGACTGGGTCGCGGACACCATGCAGGCCCGCGACAACGAGCGGGTGTTCGTCGCCGGCGACGCAAACGGAAAGGAACCGATCCTCCACGTCGCAAAGGAACAGGGGACGGTGGCCGCCGAGAATATCCTGGCACACCGTGAGGGCGACCAACTGACCGAGTACGAGAACGTCCACCACCACGTCGTCTTCTCGGGGCTGGGGGTGCTCCCGTACGCCCGGGTCGGCCACTCCGCCGAGTCGGCCCGGGCGGCGGACCTGGACCACGTGGTTGTTACCCGCGAAACCGCCAGTGACGGCGTCTTCCGGACGAAGAACGTCCCCGAGGGGCTGGGCCGGCTTGTCGTCGGCACCGATGGGACGGTGCTGGGCTGGCAGGGGTTACACTACCACGCCGACGCCATGGCAAAGACGATGCAGGTCGCCGTCGAGATGGAACTCGACGTCCGTGCGGTCCCGGACCGGGCCTACCACCCCACAACCCCCGAGATTATCGACGGGCTAGTTCGGGACGCCGCCGGCGAACTCGACCGGTAAGGATTTATTCCCCGCCGGTTGATGTTCCTCGCGTGGAACTGTCTACCATGGATAACCCCGGCGAGTTCGTCTGTGACATCTGTGAGGAACGCTTCGACTCCGAGGCGGAACTGGAGCGACACGTCCACGACGCCGGCCTCGTCGACTGACCGGCCGGGTAACGTGGGTGTCAGCCCCGGTTTTGTCGCCTCGCCTCGACAGTAACCCGTGGGTCTCTCACCAGCCCTTATCGCCGGTGTCACCGTGGTCGTCCTCGTCGCCGGCGCGGTCAACGGTCTCGCCGGCTTTGGCTTCGCGCTCGTCGGGACGA
>JBLGCN010000195.1:0-4859 GCA_047617405.1 Natronomonas sp. | reverse complement strand
CCGGCGAACTCGATGTCGACCGGATGGACTATCTGGTCCGGGACGCCCACCACACCGGCGTCCCATACGGGACGATCGACCACCAGCGGCTGGTCCGGGAGCTGTGTTTCGTCGACGACAACCTCGTCCTCGACGAGGGCAACGTCCAGACCGCCGAGAGTCTGCTGCTCGCGCGGGCGCTGATGAACCCCACTGTCTACTCCCACCACGTCGCCCGGATCGCGAAGGTGATGCTCCGGCGGGCGACCGAGCGGCTGGTCGAGGGTGGTGTCGACCCCGGGCGGCTGCGCCGGATGGACGACCACGACCTGCTGGTGGCGCTTCGCGACCGGGAGACCACCGCCGAGTACGCCCGCCGCCTCGACCGGCGCCGGCTTCACAAGCGGGCGGTCTGGGCCGAGATGGACGCTGTTCCCGGGACACTCCGGACGGCCGACCACGAGGCGGTCAGAGGGTTCGAGGCCGACATCGCGAGCGAGGCCGGTGTCGAGCCCTCGCACGTGATCCTCGACGTTCCCCCGGAGCCGACGATGACCGAGTCGACCTCGCGGGTGCTGGTCAACGGCGAGGTCCGCCGGCTGAGTGACCAGTCGACGCTCGTCGGGGCGCTGCGGGCGGCACAGCGCGACCAGTGGCGCCTCGGTGTGTACGCCCCCGCGGAGGAGAGTGAGCAGGTCGGTAACGCCGCCGTCCGCGCGCTGGGGCTGGACCTGGACGGCTCCCGGGTGCGGGATATCCGCCCCGGGATCAACGCCACACTCGATGACTTCTCGGGGGCCAACGGATGATCCTCGAGGGAACGATTCTCCGTGGCGAGGAGTTCGAACCGGTCGACGCCCGCGTCACTGTCGAGGAGGGCCGGGTGGCGGCCATCGAGCCCGTCGAGACACCCAGTGACGACATCATCCTTCCCGCCTTTATTAACGCACACACCCACCTGGGCGACTCGATCGCAAAGGAGGCCGGTGAGGGGCTCTCCCTGGAGGAACTGGTCGCCCCGCCCGACGGGCTCAAACACCGGTTGCTGCGCGCGGCCGACCACGAGGCGGTCGTCGCGGCGATTCGCCGCTCGCTGGAGTTCATGGATGCCGGTGGAACGACCGCCTGCATCGAGTTCCGCGAGGGTGACGTCGGGGGTGTCGAGGCGGTCCGGGAGGCCGCCGCGGGCGTTGCGGTCGACCCTGTTGTGCTGGGCCGGGGGTCGACCGCGGCGATGGAGGCCGCCGACGGCTTCGGGGCCAGCGGCGCCGAGGACGCCGACTTTACCCGCGAGCGCAACGCCACCGCCCGAGCCGGCAAGCTGTTTGGGATCCACGCCGGCGAGGTCAGGGCCAGCGACATCAACCCTGCCATGGATCTTGAACCCGACTTCCTGGTTCACATGGTCCACGCGGCGGACCTCCACCTCGAGCGGGTCGCCGACAGCGAGACACCGGTGGTTGTCTGCCCGCGCTCGAACGTCGTCACCGACGTCGGCACGCCGCCGGTCCGCGAACTGCTCGACCGGACGACCGTCGCGCTGGGGACCGACAACGCCTTTTTAAACAGCCCGTCGATGTTCCGCGAGATGGAGTTCACCGCCAAGCTGTTCGACGTCACCAGCACCGAGGTGCTCCGGATGGCCACCCGTAACGGCGCACACATCGCCGGGCTCGACACCGGCCTCCTCGAGGAGGGGCGGCCGGCAGACCTGCTCGTGCTCGACGGCAACTCCGACAATCTCGCCGGCGTACAGGACACCCGACGGGCAGTCGTCCGACGGGCCGGCGTCCACGACGTCAAGCGGGTTATCCACGCCTGAGGCGCCTGGGTGTCCCGACTGACACCACGCCACGGTTCGCACCTCAGACCGGCCGCAGGTGCTCACAGTCCCCCGCGGTAACCTCCTCGAGGCCCGCCCCCGTGTCGACGACCAGTGTCCCCGGGAACCGGATGTCGACGGCCTCCCCCACCACCTCGCCGGCCGGCGTCTCGACGCGGACCTGTTGTCCGAGCGTGCTCGTGTGCTCGCGCCAGGCGTCAACTACCCCCTCCAGCCCCCCGCGTAGGTCGTGAAACTCCTCAAGTAACCGCTGGGTGAACAGCCGGCGGTCGACGTCGCCGACCTCGGCGCGCAGGCTCGTGGCCGGCTGCTCGCCCGGCAGCGCACCGGGGTCGACGTTGGCGTTCACGCCGATACCGACGACGAGCCACGAGACCCGGTCGGCCTCCCCCTCCATCTCGGTGAGGACCCCCGCGAGCTTCTGTTCGCGTGTCGCCTCGCTATCCGCGCCGGCCACGAGAACGTCGTTTGGCCACTTGATCGCGGCGTCGACACCGGCCTCCCGGGCTGCGCGGGTGGCGGCGACGGCGGCCGCCAGCGTGAACGCCGGTGCGTGTGCCGGGGGGACGTCGGGCCGGACCAGGATGGACAGCCAGACGCCGCCGGACGGGGAGGCCCACTCCCGGTCGAGTCGCCCCCGGCCCCCCGTCTGGGCGTCCGCGAGCACGACCACGTCCGCCTGGCCCTCCGCCGCGAGTTCGCGCGCCCGGTCGTTCGTGCTCGGAACGGTGTCGTGATACTCCATCTCGAAGGGTGCCTCGAGGCCGTACTCGACGGCCGCACCGCCGAACTCGGGCACCTCACGGAGTTCGTACCCGTCACCGGTGCTCGCGACCTCGAAGCCAGCCTCCCGGAGCGCCTCGACCTGTTTCCAGACTGCCGCCCGCGAGACCCCCAGCCGGTCGGCGAGTGCCGGCCCCGTGACCGGGCGCTCCGCGAGCGTGTCGAGCACCTGACGGCGTGTCTCGTTCATACACGTAGCTTCCCCCGGGTGAATAAAAATCGGACGGGAGCCCGCCCTGGCGGTCAGGCCCGGCCGTTCAGCGGGCAGACAAAGAAGTTCGGCGGCGCGCCTTCGATATCTGGCCGGCCTTTGCTGGTGGTGAGCTTCCCGGCCCTCTCGGCCGCCAAAATGTCCGACTCGGAGGTGAGCGGCTCCTCAAGCGTCACGCCGTCGGCGAGTTGGGCGCTGTAGTGGACCCACTGGCCGCCGTTCCAGTCCCGGTCGCCCGGGGCGGACTCCGAGACGAACGGCGAGGCGTCGGTGTTGACGCCGCCGTTGGGTGGCAGGGAGCCTCTCGTCCTGTCGTTGACGAAGTAGATGGCGTCACTGGGATCCGGCTCCTCGTCCAGTACCTGCACGACGTTCGTCCGCCAGAGGACGTCGTTTGCCCACACCCGGCCGAACTCCTTGCCGTTGCCCTTCTCGTCGCCCTTGCCGGGGGCAGCCGTGACCGCACCGGCTGCACCCAGGGTCAGGCTCGCTGTTCCGAGCGCCGCACCCGTTCGCAGGATCGACCTGCGTGTTTGTCGTTTCTCCATTGTTTCCGGAGGGTGTGTCCCTCCTGTCTGGCGGTTGGAGGGTCGACACAAGGGGTTTCTGCGAACTCTGTGCGGAGTCCGTCCGGACTCGGTCTAGACTCTGTTCGGGGTTGCCCGTCGCCCCGGCCCGGGCGGTGTGTGCCGCCCCTGCACAGCCGGTCAACGATTAATCCGTGGCTGGCCGTAGATAACGGTATGACACGACTCACACGGCGCCGGACCCTGGCGTCGCTGGCGTCGCTCGGGGTGGCGGCGCTCGCGGGCTGCACCGAGGGCGGCGGCGCTGATGACGGGAGCGGGGCGACCGTGCCCGTGGTCGAGGACCGCCTCCCGCTCCCGATGGAGCCGTCGAACATCCGTGATGCGGCGGTCTCCGGCGGGCCGGACAAGGACGGTATCCCCTCTATCGACGACCCCTCGTTTATCTCTCCCAGCGAGGTCGACTTTCTCGCCGACGGCGACCCGGTCTTTGGGGTTGTTCGGGACGGTGTGGCGAAGGCCTACCCACAGAACATCCTCGCCCAACACGAGATCGTTAACGACGAACTCGCGGGTGACCCGGTCAGCGTGACCTACTGCCCGCTGACCGGCACCGTCCTCGGGTTCGACCGCGGCGGAACCACCTTCGGCGTGTCGGGCCGGCTGGTCAACGACAACCTCATTATGTACGACCGGGCGACCGAGACATGGTGGCCCCAGATACTGGCAACGGCGGTCCCCGGCCCCTGGAACGCGGAGCCGGCGGTCCGCTCGCTGCGTGAGTTCCGGCTGGTCTGGACGACCTGGGACCGGTGGCGCGGCCAGCACCCGAACACACAGGTCCTCTCGCAGGACACCGGGAGCCCCCGTAACTACGCCCGCGACCCCTACGGCGACTACAACCCTCGTGACGGCTACTACGCCGGCGGGGCACCGCTCTTCCCGCCGCTGCGGGAGGACGACCGCTACGGCCCCAAACAGGTGGTGATGGGCGCCCGTGCCCCTGAGGGTGCGGTTGCCTTTCTCAAAGACGGGCTCCGTGAGGCGGGCCTGCTGACGGGACAGCTCGGAGACGTGCCGGTCCTCGCGGCCCACGACCCCCGCTACGACACCGGTTACGTCTACCGTAACCCCGACGAGCAGGCCTACGAGGCCGCCGACGGGGGGGTCCGGGGGCCGACCGGAGACACCCACAGTCCCGACCAGCTTCCACTCGACCGCATCCACACCTTCGACGCGATGTGGTTCGCGTGGGCCGGCTTCTACCCGGAGACCAATGTCTACGAGTGAGGGGGGTGACACCCCCGACGAGGCCGACGAGGCCGACGAGGCCGACGAGGCCGGGGACTCCGGCGGGCTCCAGGGGGCACTCGCACGGACCCGGGCCGCGACCGCCCTGACGCTGCGTCGCCGTGACAGCCTGCTGGTCGTCGCCGGTGTGACCCTCCTCTATCTGCTCGGCTACCTCTGGGCGGTCGGTGACCTCGCCCCCGGCTTCGGTGGTTACGGCCTCGTC
>JBLGCN010000194.1:0-4890 GCA_047617405.1 Natronomonas sp. | reverse complement strand
TAATACGGGTTTGGTTAACATCTACCACACTTAAATCTTCGCCATAGTAACTCCGGCTCCGCGACTGGCCCCCCTCCCTGCTCCGGCGTTCCACCTGAAACGAAGGGGTGGGGGGTTCGGGGTCCCGCCTCTCCCCTTCCTCCCCTCTCCCTGCCACTTGACCGTCCGGTCTCCCCTCTGTTCCGTCCTCTTTTCACCCACCGCGTCCCTCCCCCCTCCTTGCTCTCTCTCTCCGGCCCTCTCTGTCTCCCCTCCTCGTTTCCCAGACACACCCACTGTCACGCGCTGTTGTGGATAACCCCCTCTTTCGGGTGCGTGGCACACGCCCTCGTGACTGTGGCGGATACTGTGGTATCCTTTCACAATCGAAATCTTTAATAGATTCTCAATCGCCAGTAGTTGTGGTTCAGGTGGACACACGACGACACAGGAACCGTGGCCATCAGGGGCTCTCCCGCCGGCACAGGCCTATTACCGAGGCGCGCTCGGGCCATCTCCAGCCGAAACAGAGGGGTACTACACGACATGACTGACGCGGACGAACCACGAGACGACACAGCTAACGCCGACAGTGACAGCCCCGGATTCAGCGAGACCTCCGGCGATATCGCCGACCTTTCCCTCCCCTCCTCGGCCGACGAGACTCCACCCGAAGTGACGGTTGACGGCGCCAGCGCCGGGGAGGAGTCCACCGACGAGGCCTCGCAAGGACTGTTCGACGACCTGTTGAGCGGCCAGCCCATCTTCGAGAACAAGGAGGTACTCCGCCCCTCCTACACCCCCCGGGAGCTCCCTCACCGGGAGGAGCAGATCAACAGCATGGCGACAATCCTCGTGACTGCCCTGCGCGGGGATACCCCGTCGAATATCCTCATCTACGGAAAGACCGGAACCGGCAAGACCGCGAGCGCGAACTTCGTCTCCGACGAACTCGAATCGACCTCCGAGCGGTACGAGGTCCCCTGTGAGGTGGAGTATATCAACTGTGAGGTGACCGACACCCAGTACCGGGTGCTCGCCCAGCTCGCAAACAAGTTTATCGAGAAAAACCGGGCGGCGATCACCGAGGAACTCGACGGGCTCGAAACCCTCGTCGAGACCGGCGACCTCGGGGACTCGGCATACGACACTGTCGCCGCGGCCCGGGACCGACTCGACCGGCTCGAGGACGACCGCGACCGGTTCGAGGAGGTACCGATGACCGGCTGGCCGACCGACCGTGTCTACAGTTCCTTCTTTGACGCGGTCGATTACCGCGAGCGTGTGGTCGTGATCATGCTTGACGAGATCGACAAACTCGTCGAGAAATCCGGCGACGATACCCTCTATAACCTCTCGCGGATGAACTCGGAACTCGAGAACTCCCGGGTGTCGATCATGGGGATCTCAAACGACCTCAAGTTCACCGACTTCCTCGACCCGCGGGTCAAATCCAGCCTCGGGGAGGAGGAGATCGTCTTCCCGCCGTACGACGCAAACCAGCTGCGAGACATCCTCGAACACCGCGCCGAGGAGGCGTTCGAACCGGACGCGCTCACTGACGATGTCATTCCGCTGTGTGCGGCCTTTGCCGCCCAGGAACACGGCGATGCCCGCCGGGCGCTCGACCTGTTGCGGACCGCCGGCGAACTCGCCGAGCGTGGCCAGACCGACGGCGTCAAGGAGGCCCACGTCCGGAAGGCCCAGGAGAAGATCGAACTCGACCGGGTCGTCGAGGTCGTCCGGACCCTCCCACAGCAGTCCAAGCTGGTCCTCTTTGCGATCATCCTCCTCGAGAAACAGGGGGTCCACAGCATCAACACCGGCGAGGTGTACAACATCTACAAGCGACTCTGTGAGGAGATCGACACTGATGTCCTCACCCAACGGCGCGTGACCGACCTCATCTCCGAACTCGATATGCTCGGGATCGTCAACGCGGTCGTCGTCTCGAAGGGTAGGTACGGCCGCACAAAGGAGATCAGCCTCTCGGTCCCGCTCGACGAGACCGAGGCGGTGCTCCTCTCCGACTCGCGGCTCGGTGACATCGAGGACGTCCAACCGTTCGTCCAGGCCCGCTTCGACAGCTAAGGGCCGTGTCCCCTCTCCACACTACCCCGCAGACTGGAGCCGGATCCACCCCAGCCCCGGAATCTTGAACTCCGCGGTCCCGACAACCCACGCGGGCCTGACTGGTCCGCTCAGCCCGGTGGCCTGGTCGTAACTGGGGTTGTTGTCACCCTTCGTGATGAAGCCGGCGTGGTCGGCGACACACCGGGGGTCGTCCGGGTCTAGCCCGCCGAGATACGCCGGGTCGGCGGCGACACACCAGTTCTCGCCGGCCTCCGCCCACAGCATCGCGCGGTGGATGATCGGCGTGCTGGCCTCGTCGCCGCTGGCCGCGTAGACGATGACATCACCCGGGTTGCCGAACTTCTCGTACCCGGTCTCCGCGCCCATACGTGCGGTCACGACCCCGTGTTCCGCGCGTTCACCCGGGAACCGTTTCTCCTCCATCACGAACACGAGGTCGTTGCGCTCCATGTTCGGGAGCATACTCCCGCTCTCGACGGCGACCAGCGGCGGCCAAACCCCGCTAACCGCAAACAGCAAAACCCCGACCAGCAACACCGAGAGTACGCTACTCGCGATGTCGCGGACGAACAGCCGCCAGCCGCTGTCCCCGCTGTTGGGCCCGGGTTCGGGGTCCGGCGGCTCGGCGCCACGCCGGTCCTCGGCCGGCCGACGTGACTGACCCTCGGCGGCGTCGACACCATCCGTTCCGGCGGTCCGTCCCCCGGAGTTGGTCGGCCCGGACGCGGGTCCGTCGGCGCGGCGCCCGTCTCTCCTGTCGCCCTCACCGGGGCCTCTCATCACACCTCCGTCCGGGGTAGCGTCGAATCAATCTTCTGGAACGCGATACCCTTTTGTCCGCCTGCCCCGACCTGCGGGTGTGTCACTCGAGGGGGCTGCCAGGGTCGTCAGCGAACTCGCCAGCCGCGGGTACAACGCAGACCGTGACACTGTCACCCTCCTGGCGAACGCCACCGACCTTGAGGCCGCCCTCGACCGCGCAGTCGAACAGGCGCCCGACGACGCGCTCAAGCTCTCGAGTGCTCACGTCCGTGCGGCGCTCGACGCCACGGAGTCCCCGGGTTCTCCGCCCACCCCTGGCGGCCACACCGGGGGTTCGACGGGGCCGGACGACCCCGGCACGGACCCCACTGTTTCAACTGCAACTGACCGGCCACGTACACCACCCGGCGACGGCGAATCTCCAGTCGAAACAGGGGGGTTGGCGGCCGAGACCAGCGGCGACATCGCAAGCACGGGCACCGGCCAGTACCGCGACTTCCAGGCGGTTTTCCGGGACCGCTACGAGACGCTCTCCGGTCACCTCCGGAGTCATGTCAACCACCGGCCCGCAGCCACTATCGCGGACATGAGCCCCGGCAGCGACGCCGCACTGGTTGGGTTGGTCTCGGATATCCGCTCGACAGCCGGGGGCCACTGGCTGGTCGAACTGGAGGACACCACGGGGGTGTTTCCCTGTCTGGTGATGAGCGACCGTGAGTTCGCCGACGACGCCCGGGAGTTGCTGTATGACGAGGCAATTGCCGTCGAGGGCACCCTCGCCGACGACGGCGGGATCCTCTTTGTCGACAGCCTCCACGTCCCCGATATCCCACGGACACACACCCCATCGACCGCCGACCGCCCGGTCCGGGCCGCGCTGGTCTCGGATGTCCACGTCGGCAGCCAGGAGTTCCGGGCCGACGCCTGGGGGCGTTTTGCCGACTGGCTGCACACCGAGGAGGCCGCGGACGTGGAGTACCTGCTGGTCGGTGGGGATATGGTCGAGGGGGTGGGTGTCTACCCCGACCAGGACGAGGAACTCGATATCGTGGACATCTACGACCAGTACGAACGGTTCAGCGAACACCTCAAATCGGTCCCCGGTGACATGGAGGTGGTGATGATCCCCGGGAACCACGACGCCGTCCGGCTGGCCGAGCCCCAGCCGGCCTTCGACGAGGAGTTGCGGTCGATCATGTCGGCACATGACGCGGAGATAGCGGCAAACCCTGCCACCGTCACCGTCGAGGGGGTGACCGTGCTGATGTACCACGGGGTCTCACTAGACGAGGTGATCGCCGAACTCCCCGACGAGGCCGCCAGCTACGACCGGCCCCACGAGGCGATGTATCAGCTGCTCAGAAAGCGCCACGTGGCCCCGCAGTACGGCGGCCGGACCCGGCTGGCGCCGGAGACGGAGGACCACCTCGTCATCGAGGAGGTCCCCGACATCTTCCACGCCGGTCACGTTCACAAGCTGGGCTACGGCAAGTACCACGGCGTTCTCACGGTCAACTCCGCGTGCTGGCAGTCACAGACCGCCTTTCAGGAGAGTGTCAACCTCGACCCCGATGTCGGCTACGCCCCGATCGTCGACCTGGAGACGCTCGACCTCACCGTGCGAAAGTTCGTCTGAGCGGCCCACACCGGCGGCTGTGGCCACGAGACCCCGTCCGAGATGCCGGCAGAGCGTGTCTGTCGGGTGAAGACTTTTCGCGCAGGCGCCGTCACATCTGATGTATGTCCGACGACTACGACTTCGCGACGAGTGCACTCCACGTTGGCCAGGAGGAGCCCGACCCCACCACCGGCGCGCGGGCCCCACCGCTCTACCAGACCACCTCCTACGTCTTCGAGGACGCGGAAGACGCCGCCGCACAGTTCGCCCTCGAGAAGCCGGGCCACATCTACTCCCGGCTGATGAACCCGACGAACGCGATGCTTGAGGAGCGGTTGGCCGCGCTGGAGGGCGGTGTCGGCGCCATCGCCACGGCCTCCGGGATGGCCGCGCTCAATCTGGCGACCTTCCTGCTCGCGGACGCCGGCGACAACGTC
>JBLGCN010000193.1:0-4897 GCA_047617405.1 Natronomonas sp. | reverse complement strand
GCCTGTAGGTCGGGTGCGTCCTCGTCGCCGAACGGGTCACGGACCATCCGTATCCGGGGTTCGCCCCGGAGTCATTAAAACCCCACCGACACGGGACTCGCGACGTCGAACGTGCGTTCCACCGCTCCCGGCCCGAGCGAGCGGGCCACAGGACCTCATCGTGACTGCTGTCAGACCGGGGCGCTTTTTGTATTCCCCTGCCAAGGACGGGTGTGCTCTCGGTCGAACTTCACGCCCACTCGTCGCTTTCCTACGACGGCCGGGACCCGGTCGACCGCCTGCTCGAACAGGCCGCGGCGGTCGGCCTGGACGGCCTCGCGGTCACCGACCACGACGAGATCGACGCCAGCCTCGATGCCGCCGAACTCGCCCCCGAGTACGGCCTCGTCGGCATCCCGGGGATGGAGGTGACGAGCGAGGCGGGACACGTCCTCGCACTCGGCGTGGAGGAACTCGTCGCCGAGGGGCTTTCCTTCCAGACGACCATCGACCGGATTCACGACCTCGGCGGCATCGCGGTCGTCCCACACCCCTTCCAGAAATCTCGCAGCGGCGTCCTCGCGAACATCTCCCGGGAGGAGCTGACGGCCGCAGACGCGATCGAGATATTCAACTCCCGGTTGCTGACCGGCCGCGCGAACCGTCAGGCAGAGCGGTTTGCGCTCCAGCACAACATCCCCGTTACCGCCGGCAGCGACGCACACATCTGCGAGATGGTCGGCCGCGGGATCACCAACGTCGACACAGACGAGCGAACCGCCGCGGCGGTCCTCGACGCCATCCGCGAGGGACACACCTCCGTCGAGGGGCGGCGCACGCCCTGGCACATCAGCTTCCGGCAGGCCGCCGGCGGGGTGAAACGCCGCGTCACGACCCGCATCCAGCAGCTGCTGGGCCGGAGTGTCGACCGCCGCTGACCGACACGATGCCCTCACAGCCCCGGCCCCGAACGGATATAGCCGGCGCCGACCCCGCGCTGGTCCGCGACGCGCTGGATGGGGGTGACTCACTCCCCGGGACTGCGGGCTTTGCGGGGGTCGTCGACGGCCGTCTGGTCCGGGACGTCCTCGGCCGGCGACCCCTGTTCTCCGAGGCCGACGACCCGACGGTCTGGAGCCACGACCCCGCCGACCTCGACGACCCCGAGCGGGTCCCGGCCGGCCACGTCCGGAGTCCGGGCGGCGACGAGCGCGTCTGGACGCTGCCCGATCCGGAGCCGGTGACCGACGAGTGCGAGGCCGTGACGGGGCTGCGCACCGCGCTCGACGGCGCGCTGGCGGGCGTCGACCCGGACGACCTGGCCGTCGCCTTCTCGGGGGGCGTCGACTCCGCGCTGCTCGCGACACGCCTCGACGCCCCGCTGTACGCCGTCGGATTCCCGGGCAGCCACGACCTGGCGGCGGCACGTTCGGGGGCGCGGGCGCTGGACCGCGAGGTCCGGACGGTCGAACTCGACCACGGGGCGCTCGAGGCCGCAGTCCCGCGCGTCGCTGGCGCCACCGGTCGGACGAACGCGATGGACGTCGCCATCGCCGTATCGCTGTATCTGGTCGCCGACGCGGCCGCGGCCGACGGCTACGACCGGCTCGCGCTGGGGCAGGGGGCAGACGAACTGTTCGGCGGCTACGCGAAGGTCGCACGCGCTCCCGAGGATCCACGGGTCGAGGCCGACACAGTCCACGGTGCCCGCCGGGAGGTCGTCGGGACCTTGCCCGACCAGCTCGAGCGCGACGCGCTGGCGCTCCGGGCGGGGGGCGTCGAGCCCGTGACGCCGCTCTTGGACGACCGCGTCGTCTCCCGGGCGCTTTCGCTGCCGGGTGAGCTGCTCGTCTCCGGGCGGGGTGAGCGCAAGTGGGCACTCCGGCTTGCTGTCCGCGCGTGGCTGCCCGACCGGCTCGCGTTCCGGGAGAAGAAGGCCGTCCAGTACGGCAGCCTCGTCTCGCGGGAGCTCGACCGGCTGGCCAGGCAGGCCGGTTACAAGCGCCGGATGGACGACCACGTCGCGCGGTACGTCCGGTCGCTGGTCGGCTGATGTATTCAGGGGATGGCGTCCCGGTCGCGTGCCCACAGCCCGAGGTAGACGCCTGTGGCGACGACGGCACCGAGGACGACGAGCAGTTCGGGCCCGACGGCCCCCCGGAGGCCGCCGAGGTCGACGTACCCGACGAACAGCAGGGCGAGAATCGTGTACCCGAACCCGGCGACGGCGAGGGTCACTCGCCGCCCCGTCGCCCCGGCGAACCGGTACTCGGCGAAGACGGCGACGAAGGCGACGACCCCGGCGAGGAGGCCGACCGGGAGCCCGACGATGGCCGAGAACTCGAAGGGGAGCAGTGCGATGACCGCGACGGCGACGAGGAGAAAGGCCGTGACGGCCACTCCCGCGGCCGCGAGCGCTGCCCGGAGGTGCATACGTGACGACGATTCGCGGGCGACAAAATCCTGTCGGGACCGGATTCCCGCCGTGGTTTTTATTACTGCGTCGACCAACAACCGACAGGAGCATCTCGTGAAAGGACAGTATGTCGCGTAAAGCAAGTACGGACGAGAGTCCACGAGTTTCCAGGCGGCAGGTCCTCGCGAGTGCCGGCGTGGCCGCGACAGCGGCCCTGGCCGGCTGTGGTGACGGCGGTGACGGGGACGGCAGCGTGAGCCTCGACCCGGTCCGCGAGCGGGTCGAAGTCGACCTCGACGAGATCCAGGAGGGAGGGACGCTCAACTTCGGGCTGGGGGCGGGCATCGACTCCTTCGACCCGGCCTACAGCACCAGCGCGCCCGCCGGGAACGTCCAGGGGCTCGTCTACGAGAGCATCGTCACGACCGACGCCACGGGCGAGGTCCACCCCTGGCTCGCGCGGACCTGGGAGCGGGCGGAGGTCCAGGACATCGACCGGAGCGCCTACGAGGAGTACATGGTGTCGGCCGAGACCGACGAGGACGGCAACCTGCTCGCCGACGACCAGATCATCATCCGGGACCGGGAGGAAGGCCAGGTCCTGACCGTCAACGAGGCGCCCGACGCCGTCGCCGACGGCACCTACGGGATGCGCTACCGGGCACAGCTCCACGAGGGCGTCACCTTCCACAACGGCGAGGAGATGACCGCCGAGAACGTCGCCCGCTCCTACCGGGTGCGGGAGAACTCGGACCTCTCGGCACAGACCTTCGACTCGTTCCTGTACGCGGAGGCCGTCGACGACTACACGGTCGACATCTACGCCCAGGTGCCCGACGCCGAGGCCGAAAGCCAGCTCGCGATGGAGGTCTACCCGACAGAGCACATCGAGGAGTACCCCGACACGGGCGCGGACCCGCGCAACGACCTGACGCCGATTGGCACCGGCCCCTTCGAGTTCGCCGAGCACAGCACCGAGGAGTTCGCCCGCTTTACCGCCTACGAGGGCTACTGGCTCGACGACCTCGGGCTCGAGGCCCTGGAGTGGTGGGACGGCCCCGAGGGGTTCCCGACCAGCCCGGTCGTCGACGAGGTGAACGTCTCCATCGTCACTGACGACGCGACGCGGGCAGCCGCGCTGAACAGCGGCGAGATCGACCTGACCTACGGGCTGGCGACCGACACCTACGCGGACTACCGCGAGGCCGAGGAGTTCAGGCTGAGCGTGACCAACGCCGGCGCCTACAACTTCCTGCAGTTCCCCGTCACCGTCGAGCCGTGGGACGACGAGCGGATCCGCCGCGCGGTGAACCAGCTCATCCCGCGCGCCCAGGTCGCCGAGAACGTCTACGGCGGCTACCGGACTCCGGCGTACGTCCCGCTGCCCGAACTCGCCGCCGAGGCGGGGACCGCCGGCTACGAGGCGCTCGTAGAGGAACTGCGCCCGCAGACCGAACAGGACGTCGAGGCCGCGACCGACCTCCTGGCCGAGGCCGTCGACGACCTCGGGATCGAGCCGCCCATCGAGGCCACCATCGAGACCAACAGCTCCGACGACCGCGTCAGGGAGGCCGAGCTCATCTCGCAGGTGCTGAGCGACACCGAGTACTTCGAGATTAGCGTCGAGACCTTCGACTTCACGACGCTCGTCCAGCGCATCCAGGGGCCCGAGTACTACACCGAGGGCAAGATCGTCCTCATCGGGCTGTCGGGGTCGTTCAACCCCGGGAGCTTCTACGACGCCGTCAACTCCATCGACAACTTCGGCCAGTGCTGTAACTTCAACCGGGTCGACACGCCGGAACTCGACGAGATCGCGACCGAGGCGCGGTTCTCGGTCGAGGCAGTCGAGAACCCCGACTTCCGGGGCGAGCAGTACGACGAGGTCTGGCGGGGGCTGATCGAGCAGTCGCCGAACGTCTACACCGTCTTCGGGACGAACGTCTCGGCGCTGAGCACCGACCTCGTGGGACACAACACCTACCCCTTCTCCTCGAGCGTCCTGACCTACGGCCTGCACGCGCCGGTCGACGAGCAGGTCGCCTACCTCGACCGGGGTGAGTAGCGCGTGGGGCTCAGGCGGTTCGTCGCAGTCCGGATCGCGGCCACGGTCCCGATCCTCTTTGGCGTCTCCGTGCTGACCTTCGCGCTCGTCCACCTCACCCCGGGTGACCCGATCGATCAGCTGGTCGCGCTGAACCCCGACGTCACGGCGGCCGAGGAGGCCGCGATGCGCGAGCGGTACGGCCTGGGCGGGCCGGTCTGGGAGCAGTACCTCACGTGGATCGGCAACCTGCTCCAGGGCGACTTCGGAACGGTCGTCGGCCTCGACCAGGACGTGTTACCGTACATCATGGCGCGGCTGCCAGAGACGATCGCACTGGGCGTCTTCGGGTGGGTCTTCGCACTCCTCATCGCGATCCCGACCGGCATCTACGCCGCCGTCAACAAGGACACGCTGGCCGACGACGCGAGCCGGGCGTTCGCGCTGTCGGGCATCTC
>JBLGCN010000192.1:0-4901 GCA_047617405.1 Natronomonas sp. | reverse complement strand
GGGTCACGGACGATCCGCATCCCCCAGTATGTGTCGTATGCTTGTTCGACAATCCTGTCGTCTGGGGCGGTCTCGCGGATCGCCGGGAGGTCGTCCCCGAGGCTGAGTCGCCGACGCAGTGGCGGGCTGGCGTCGACTGTCGACTCCCACTCCAGGCACCCCTCGCGCTGGCGGGCGCGGACAACGGCGGGTGTCCCGTCGACGCGTACGGTGGTGAGATACCAGCCGTCGTCGCCGGTCGTGCCGGCCTCAAAGTCGGCGCCGTCCTCGCGCCACCAGAGGTAGGACTGCCCGCTCTCGAGGGTGGCCTGCAGGTCCAGTCCGCCCGGACACGACCACACGTCGATGGTCCCACGATTCATACGCCACCGTGGATGGCCCGGAACTTTGGGGTTTCGAGTCAGACCTTCCGCTGGGAGTGAACCTTCGGGCTAACCTTCATATTGGTGCCCCGAGACACCACTAGTATGGACTGTCGCGTTGTCGTCGAGGCCGCCGTCCCGATCTACGACGTGGAAACCACGGACGAGGCGGTCAGGATCGCCATCTCGAAGACCGGTGAGATGCTGAACCCGGACCTCAATTACGTTGAAATCGACATGGGCGAGCGAACCTGCCGGAACTGCGGGGAGTCACACGACCCCGCGTTTATCGCTGCCGACGAGAGTCTTGTGGCCCTGGAGTTAGAGATGACCGTCTTCAACGTCGAACGGGACGAACACGCCGCCCGCATCGCTCGCAAGGAGATCGGCCAGCGGCTGGAGAACATCCCCCTCGAGGTGGTGGAGATCGAGGAACTCGATGGTGAGGGCGAAGATGCGGAGGAGGACGAGGCCGAGACCGAGGACGCGACAGCCGAGGCGGGTGGTCAGGACCACCGCGACGAGTCGGGCGGGGGCGGCGGTCGGGACAGCGGGGCCGGGGACGAGGAGGTCCTCCCGGAGTTTGAGGAACTCATCGACGAGTAGTCGTGACTACGCAGAGGCAGAGCCCGCAGAACGGTACCCGTTGCTCAGTCGGCTGCCGGGGAGACCGGCTCGGCTTCCTCGATTTCCATCTCGGAGGTGATCCCCTTTGCCAGCGCAAACACAGCCGCCTTGTGGTCGGTCTTTGACCGGTGGATCGATGTCGGCTGGACTCCGAGTGTAACGTACTTGTCGTGTTCGACAGCGTCGCCGGTCTCCTGCTCGTAGTGATTTTGTACCTGCGCAAGAAGACCGTGCAGATGAATGAGTTCTTGCTTTTTCATGAACATCACTATTTACTAACTCGAAGGTTATAGTAGTATCCTGAGTACCGTTAACATACTTCGGCGTAAATCAGGCGTAGCACCCGTGAGCGAAGGGTTTGAGAATGACACGCACAATCACCGGCGGTGACGGCCGCCCGGAGGCCGGTGTGTTGCCCACGGTACCGTAGCACACACCTCGACCGGAAGAGCCCATCTTGAATAGGGTCCGCCCGTAGTGATGGGATATGTCAGTCGTCGACGCCGTCGTGTACGCGGTCCACCTGCTCTTTGCGGGGCTGTGGACCGGGAGTGTGTTGTTCGTCGCGTACGCCATCCTCCCGGCCGCCCGGAACGGCGACCTGAGTGCCGGGTTGCTCGGCACCCTGGCGGGCAAACTGACCACCGTCTCGCGGGCGAGTGCCACGTTGCTCCTTTTGACCGGCGGCCACCTCGCCGCCCAGCGGTACACTGTCACGTCCCTGACGGGGTCGCTGGCCGGGTACAACGTGCTCGCGATGCTCGCCCTGTGGTTCGTGCTCGCCGGTCTCGTGGAGGTCGGCACGAGCAGGCTCGTGGACGGAACCGGCCGCGACAAGGTCCGTGCGCCTGCGGCCGCCGCCCGCCCGTTCATGCTCGGGGCCAGTGTCACCGCCGTTCTGTTGCTGTGTAATGCCGGGGTCCTGTTTGCCGTGGTCGTCGGCCTCCTGTAGGCGACGGCCTCCGTAGTCCGGGTGGCGCCCGCTACAGGTCCGACACGAGGTGGTCGGCAGCCTTCAGCGCCAGCGCCGCAATCGTCAGCGTCGGGTTCATCGAGCCCGCGGTCGGGAACACACTGCTCGAGGCGACAGTCAGGTTCGGGCAGTCGTGGGTCCGCAGCCGCGGGTTCACCACACTCGCCGCGGGGTCGGTCCCCATGCGCGTCGTTCCCATGTGGTGGTAGGCCGGGCCGGTGTCGGCTGGTCCGACCGTCCACTCGATTTCGGCGCCGACCTCCGAGAGCACCGCACGCTGGATGTCGTTTGCCCGCCGGAGGCTGCGCCTGAGACGTGGCCCCCACGACCACCGGATGTCGGGGACAGGGTTGCCGTGGTCGTCGGTCGTAGAGGTGTCCAGCGTCACCCGGTTCTCCGCCCGTGGGGGCTGGCCGACCAGCCCGCCCATCGCGATGCTGTGGCCGTACCCCTCCCGCAGGTCCGCAAGCAGGTCGTCACCCCAGCTCTCGCCCCCCAGCGCCATCTCGACCGGCGAGGGGCCGGCGTAGTTCAGAAACTCGAGTTTGAGCGGCTGGAGGGCCCCGCTGTCGGCCGCCGGAACCACCGGCTCCCCGTCGCGCTCGACGGGCTGGCCGGGGTCGTCGTAGAACTGGTGACTCCCGCTCGTCAGGAAGCCGACGTGGTTCTGGCGGGTCCGGCGGGGGAGTGTCCCGCCGACGCCCGCGAACAGGTGGTCCATGAAGTACCGGCCGACGAGCCCGCTGGAGTTGGCGAGGCCGTCGGGGTGTTCGCGGGACTGTGAGAGCAACAGGAGTCGCGGGGTCTCGACCCCACCGGCGGCGAGTACGAACTGGCGGGCGCGCTGCTCGTACTCCCCGTCCGGCGTCGCGTAGCGGGCGACGGTCACGCGTTCGCCGTCGGTCTCCAGCCGCTGGACGGGCGCCCGGTCGACGACCCGGGCACCCGCCTGCTCGGCCTTCTCGATGTGGTGGTCGGCGCTGTACTTCGCCCCCGAGGGACAGACCGGCTGGCAGGTCCCGTAGCCGACGCAGGCACCCCGGCCGTCGTAGCTCTCGGAGTTGCGGGCGTTCGGGACGGAGTGGGTCGTGATACCCAGTCGCTCGCAGGCCGGCGCGAACAGCGAGTCACTGTAGCTGGGCTGGAAGGCGGGCATCGGGAACGGCTCGGAGCGGGGCGGCGCGAACGGGTTGTCGTCGGCCCCGGCCACGCCCAGTGCCCGTTCCGCGTCGGCGTAGTAGGGTCGCAGGTCCTCGTAGTCGACCGGCCAGGCGGGCCCAGGGCCGTTTTCGCCGGCGAAATCCCGCTCGTGAAGCCGCATCACCATCCCCTGCCAGTGGAGCGTCGACCCGCCGACCCCCTTCACGCGGGCGACGTTCAGTGGGTAGTGCTGGTCGCCACCCGCCGAGTAGCCGTCGCGCTCGCCGCCCATCCCCCAGACAGCGCCGCCGTCGAAGGCCGGACGGACCGCCCGCTCCATCCGGTCCTCGCGGTCGGCAGGGTCGAACCGAGGACCGGCCTCTAACACGACCACCTCGTGGCCTGTCGTGGCGAGTTCGTCGGCCACGAGCGCCCCCGCCGGCCCCGCACCGATGATACAGACGTCGGCCCGGCCCCGTGGTGCCCTACTCATCACGGCGGGATTAGGCAGACCTAAACTTGTGTGTTCCGGCTCCGGCGGACGGCACTTTTTATCACGGTAAAGCCCGACACACCGAGTGGGATGAGCGAGACAGACGACACCGAACTCGAGGCGCGACTGGCCGAACAGGACGAGTTCGAACCGCCCGAATCCTTTGTTGAACAGGCAAACGTCACCGACCCGGGGGTCTACGACGAGTTCGAGGCGGAGTGGCCGGACTGCTGGGAGCGGGCCGCCGACATGCTCGACTGGGACGAGGAGTACGAGCAGGTGCTTGACGACTCGAACCCACCCTTCTACGAGTGGTTCACCGGCGGGTCGCTGAACGCCTCTCACCAGTGTATCGACCGTCACCTCCCCGAGCGGGCCGACGAGGCCGCTATCGAGTGGGTCGGCGAGCCCACCGACGAACCCGACCGGACGGTCACCTACCGGGAGCTGTACGAGGAGGTCAACGAACTCGCCGCCGCGCTCCGCGGGCTCGGCGTCGGCGAGGACGATGTCGTCACAATGTACATGCCGATGGTGCCCGAACTCGCGCTCGCCTTGCTGGCGTGTGCGCGGGTCGGCGCGCCACACTCGGTGGTGTTCGCGGGCTTCTCCGCGAACGCGCTGGCCGAGCGGATGAACGACGCCGACTCGGCGTATCTGCTGACGGCAGACGGCTACTACCGCCGCGGGGACCCGCTGGACCACCTCGGGAAGACGAACGAGGGGCTGGCGGAGGTCGACCACGACGTGGAGACGGTGGTTGTCGACCGACTGGGCGAGGACGACTTTGGCCACGACCTGGGCGAGCGCCAGCACGACTACGACGACCTGCTCGCCGACCACCGTGGCGCGGAGGTCGACCCCGTCGAACGCGACGCCGAGGACATGCTCTTTTTGATGTACACCTCGGGGACGACGGGCAAGCCAAAGGGGGTCAAACACACCACCGGCGGCTACCTCTCGTGGGTGACCTGGACCTCGCAGACGGTGCTGGATATCACGCCCGAGGACACCTACTTCTGTACCGCCGACATCGGGTGGATCACCGGCCACTCCTACATCGTCTACGGCCCCCTCTCGCTGGGGACGACGACGGTCATGTACGAGGGGACACCCGACTACCCCGACAACGACCGGCTGTGGGAGATTGTCGAGGACCTCGGGGCGAACCAGTTCTACACCGCCCCCACCGCGATCCGGTCGTTCATGAAGTGGGGGGAGGCGTACCCCAAACGCCACGACCTCTCCTCGCTGCGCCTGCTGGGGACGGTCGGCGAGCCGATCAACCCGAAGGCCTGGAAGTGGT
>JBLGCN010000191.1:0-4939 GCA_047617405.1 Natronomonas sp. | reverse complement strand
CGTCACGGACGGCATGACCTACCGGCGAATCGTGTATCTCCTGTTACGGTTCCCTCTCGGGATGGCGTACTTTACGACGTTTATGACCGGGCTAGCCCTCGGCGTTGCGCTGGTCCCGCTCGGGGTCGGGATACCGATACTCACGGCCGTGCTCGGGCTGGCCGACCACGTCGCACTCGTCGAGGCGGGGCTGCTGCGGCGACTGCTCGGCCGTAAGGCGACCTGGGAGCCGGCCGACCCCGGCGAACTCCCTGTCTGGCCGTACCTCAGGACGGTCGGGACCGACCCCCGGTGTTACCTGTTGGTGGTGTTCCTGCTGGCGACGTTCTTTGTCGGGACGTTCACCTTCGTCGCCGTCACGGTCGTGTTCACGGTGGCACTCGCCTACCTGCTTGCCCCCGTGCTGTTCTGGCTCCCTGGGGTCAACTACGGCGGGGTCTCGACCCCTGGCACCCTGGACGTGGATGTCGGCACGCTGGACGTGACCGTCACCTCCGGGAGTCTCGACGTTGTCGCGGTTGAGACACTCCCCGAGGCGCTAGTTGCGTCGCTGTTTGGCGCTGTGCTCGGACTCGTCGGCCTGCACCTGCTTGGCGCGCTCGGGCGTGGCCACGCCGCGGTCACCGAGGCGCTGCTCGACCGTCAGAAGCGGTAGGTGTCGACCCCGTCCGGCATGTCCTCGCCCGAGGGGACGGTCGGCGGCCGGTCACCGGCGTTCGCGGCACACTCGACACAGAGCCCCAGGTCCGCCTCGAAGTGACGCTCACAGACCAGTTGGCCACACTGCTGACAGGCCCCCTCCACGTCGGCGCCCGCACAGACCTCACAGGGACTTGAAACGCTCATACATACACTACTATACGGAGCCGTTTGAACCCTCGGCCGTCCCAGCCGGGAGGCTTACAGGCTCGCCACCCAAAGCAGAGCCGTGCATCGTTCGCGCCTCGTCACCGGTCTCGCCGGCGCGTTCGCCCTGATGACAGTCATCCTCGCGGTTGGGGGGCTGGCCGGGAATCTGATGCTGCTGCCCGTCACAGCCCTGTTTGCGGCGATGACCTATGTCCTCTGGTCACACGCCAGCGGCCGGCTGATGGGGCGGCTCTACCGGACCGTCGAGGACCAGGCCCGGACCGCCGGCGCCGCCGGTCAGGAGCAGGCCCGAAGGGGGAGTGGCCGGGGACGCGACGGGCCTGGCGCGGGCCCGCGCGAGGAGTGGACAGCGCCGCGGGACGGCCGGAGTGTCAACGAGGCGGCCCGCCGGCGCGCACGCCAGCAGGCCCGCGGCCGCCGGAGGCAGTCCGCCGGGGGCGGTCAGGGACAGCGCAGCCGGCGACAGCGCGCCGGCACACCCGGACAGGAGAGCGGGCCAACAGCCCGTGAGGCCTACAGGAGACTGAAGCTTGCACCCGGCGCCGACGAGCCGGCAGTGAAGCAGGCCTACCGCGAGCGGATCAAGGAGGTCCACCCCGACGCCGCCGACGGCGACGCCGAGGAGTTCAAGCGGGTGCAGGCCGCCTACGACCGGCTGACCGAGTAGCCGAGGCCGGGAGCCGAGAGCCCCCCGGAATCGGGGGCACAAACCGGGCGACACGCCCGGCCTGCCCGTAGCACCTCGGTCGCGGGATTGATACCGACCGCGGCAAAACGAGATACAATGTCGGACCGAGACGAGAGTCACAGCGCCGGTGACCGTGCAGAGGATATGCCGCCGCTGGCGGTCGACATCGACGGCACGCTCACCGACGACCGACGCCGGCTGGACCCGCGGGTGCTGCCGGTCCTCCGGGAGTGGGCCGCGCCGGTAGTCGTTGCCACCGGAAAGTCGATGCCGTATCCCGTTGCCCTCTGTGAGTTTCTGGGGATCGAAACGCTCGTTATCGCGGAGAACGGTGGGGTTGTCCTGACCGGCCGGGCCGGCGGTTTCGAGACCCAGGGCGACCGGGAGGCCGCGGAGGCGGTTCTGGCGGAGTACCGCGACCGTGGGTACGACCTCGGCTGGGGGGAGGCGGACCTTGTCAACCGTTGGCGCGAGACCGAACTCGCGGTCAGCCGCGACCAACCGCTCGCCCCGCTCGAGGAGATGGCCGCCGACCACGGACTGGTTGTCCTCGACACGGGGTTTGCGTACCACGTCACCTCGCCGGACGTGAACAAGGGGACCGGTCTCGTGACGGTCGCGGAAACCCTGGGCCACGACGCCGCTGACTTCGCCGCTGTCGGTGACTCGGAGAACGACGCGCCGGCGCTCCTGGCCGCCGGGCAGAGCGTGGCCGTCGCGAACGCGGACGCGGTGGCGCGGGAGGCTGCCGACCACGTCACCTCGGCGGCGTACGCCGACGGCTTTCTGGAGGCGGCCGACTGGCTCGCCGACGAGTCCGAGGGTTGAAGTACCGGACCGGGACGAGCAACCCTGTGTCCTGACTGTGAACGCGCCGTGACCGGCGGTCGTGCGACACCCCACGGCGCGAGAGAAACGTGTCGCCAGTTCGCCACACAGACCGCCGCCTGACAGGCACAGAAACCGGGGAAAGCTTTTGCGTGGCGGTCCGCTATCGGTCTCTATGAGCCCCGACCGGGCTACCCTCAAACGAGCCGTCGAGCGCGGCGAGCGCGAGGGTGGCAGCGTCGAGTTCAAAGAGCGGCTCACAAAGAACCTACACGCGACGGAGGGGCGATTCGAGAGTCTCGCAGCCCAACTCCGCCACCGTGTGCTGTCGGGCGACGGCGAGGCGACCTACGTCGTCGGTGTCACCGACGACGGCGGGATCGCCGGTATCCCGCGGGAGGACTTCTCGGAGTCGATGGACGTGCTCTCGCTGCTCGCGGAGGAAGCCGGGGCACACATCGAGGGGGTCCAGACCTGGGGTGTCGGCGACGCAATAGACACCGACACCGGCGGACCGCCTCCCGACAGCGGGGCGGACGCAGACGGGATTGTCGGTGTCGCAACCATCCGCGAGGGCACAGCCATCGAGGACGACGAACACATTGTCGTCGGGACGGCAGGCCACGTCGACCACGGAAAATCGACGCTGGTGGGGTCGCTGGTGACCGGACAGGCCGACGACGGTGAGGGCGGGACCCGCTCGTTTCTGGACGTCCAGCCCCACGAGGTCGAACGGGGGCTATCGGCGGACCTCTCGTATGGGGTCTACGGGTTCGACACCGACGGCCCGGTCCGGATGGACAACCCACACCGGAAGGGCGACCGCGCCGGGGTCGTCCAGCAGGCCGACCGGCTCGTCTCGTTCGTCGATACGGTGGGCCACGAACCCTGGCTACGGACAACCATCCGCGGGTTGGTCGGACAGAAACTCGACTACGGTCTACTGACTGTCGCTGCCGACGACGGGCCAACCGATACCACCCGCGAACACCTCGGTATCCTGCTGGCCACCGACCTGCCGACGATGGTGGCAATCACGAAGGCAGACCTCGTCGACCAGGAGCGACTCGCCGCGGCCGAACGGGAGGTCGAGCGGCTGCTACGGGAGGTCGAGAAGACACCCCTACGGGTGGAGCGCCACGGTGTCGAGTCGGCCATCGAGGAGGTCAGCGAGACGGTCGTCCCGGTGGTTACGACCAGTGCTGTCACCGGCCGGGGGCTGGAGGTACTCGACGAGATGTTCGCCCGCCTCCCGAAGACGGCCGGCTCGGGTGTCGACGAACAGTTCCGAATGTACGTCGACCGAACGTACAACGTCACCGGCGTCGGGGCGGTCGCCTCCGGGACGATCAAGGCCGGCGAGGTTGCTGCCGGCGACGAACTCCTGCTCGGTCCGATGCAGGACGGCAGTTTCCGGGAGGTTGAGGCCCGGAGCATCGAGATGCACTACCATCGGGTCGACCAGGCCAGCGCCGGCCGGATCGTCGGGATTGCGCTCAAAGGGGTCCGCGAGGAGGAGATCAAGCGCGGCATGACCCTCCTGCCACGGGAGGCCGACCCCGAACCGGTCCGGGAGTTCGAGGCGGAGGTGATGGTGCTCAACCACCCGACTCGGATCGGCCCCGGCTACGAGCCTGTCGTCCACATCGAGACGGTCAGCGAGGCTGCGGCGCTGTACCCCGAGAACGACCAGTTGCTGCCCGGGGACACCGGGCAGGCCCGCGCCCGGTTCAAATTCCGCCCGTATCTCATCGAGGCGGGACAGCGCTTCGTCTTCCGGGAGGGGCAGTCGAAGGGTGTCGGCACCGTCACCGAGGTCAATCCCGGGGAGTAGCCGTCTCGCGCGACGAACTTCGGGTCACCGTCCTGTGCCCCGCTCAACGCCAGGGTTCCTCCATCAGGCCCCGGAGTGAGTCGACCCGGTAGTGAGGCTGTGGCGTTGGTTGGCCGGAGCCATCGTGATTGTACAGAACGGACCGCAGGCCTGCCCGGTTCGCGCCCGCGACATCCGCTTCCGGGGAGTTGCCGACGTAGACGGCTCGTTCGGCGCCCGTACCGACCGCCGACAGCGCCGCCTCGAACGGCTCGACAGCCGGCTTGGCGGCTGTCTCGTAGCCGGCATGGACAACCCGCTCAAACCGGTCTTCAAGGCCGACAGCGGCGAGCTTCTGCCCCTGCATCCCTGGCCCACCGTTTGTGACTGCGGCGAGGCTGTACCGGGATTCGAGTGTATCCAGCACGGTCTGCGCGTCCGGGAGCAGGTCGACCCTGGTGTGGTCACGCTCGGCTGCGTAGGCCCGCGCGACCGCCCGCCCGACCTCGGGGTTTCGGCCCTCCTGGCGGGCGATATCGGCGAAACACCGTTCGCGGAGGTCCTGTACGTCCTCGCTCTCCTCGGCGAACTCGCCGTAACGGGCCTGGTAGTCGGCGGCGGTAAAGAAGGGGTCGACCCCGGTCGTCTCGAAAGCAAGCGGCAGCAGGTCGCCGGGCGTTCGCTCGTATTCGACAAGTGTACCGTCGATATCGAACAGCACCGCGTCCACCGGAGGCTGG
>JBLGCN010000190.1:0-4962 GCA_047617405.1 Natronomonas sp. | reverse complement strand
TCCACCTCGCGGGCGGGCTCGACCTCCCGGACCCGGTCGAAGTCGATACTCTCGGGAACCACCTCAACCCGCTCGCCGGGGACGCCGAGCTCCCGGACACGGGTCCGGACCAGTTCCGACGGCGAGACAACCAGGTCCGGGCGGGAGACCGCGGCTCTGGTCAGTCGTCGGCTCGTGTCGAGGTCCTCGTCGCCGTACCACTCGACGACCAGCGGGGCGCGGGCGAGTGTGCTGCCGGTGCTCGCGGCGAGGACCTGTCCCGGCGGTACCGGCCGGGCGTGGACCACGTCTGGCCGGTAGCGGGCAAGGACAGCCGGCAGTGACGCGCAGAACGAGGACGGGGCGTGACCGATAGTCACCGGCCGGTAGCGGACGCCGTCGACCACCCGCTCGGGCTCGGTGCCGCGCCAGAACTGCGTGCAGAAGACGGTGACCTCGTGGCCTCGGTCGGCCAGCCCGCGGGCCACCCGGTCGAGCCGGCGGTTTCCTGGGGTGTCCAACAGGTGGCTCGTCTCCATCGCGACCAGCGCCACGCGCATACCGCCGGGTCGGCGTCGGCCGGCAAAAACCCCGGCCCTCTCCGACGCCGCCCGGTGTGGGTTTCGGTCAGCCGGCTGTCACACTCGCGTCCGTCCCGGCGACGAACGGCTCGGTCCCGAGCAACAGGACCGTCGACCGGTCCGAGGGGTCGAGCACCCGTGCAGTCAGCCCGCCGTCGAGTTCCCACCCTCCGTCCCGGCGCTCACCGCGGGCGTCAAGATAGTCACGGAGCGCCCGCTCGAACTCCGCGGCCTCGCCGGCATCGTCCCACGCGAAGCTCCAGACGTAACCGGCGCTCTCCTGGCCGGGTGCGCGGTAGACGGACAGCCGGTCGTTCCCCCAGCCCGCGGCCGCCCGGTCGGCGCGTGCCTGCGGGACGCCGACCGCGAGTGTCGTCCGGACGAACGCCTCGCCGAGCCGGTCGGTCCCGGCCTCCTGCCACCCCTCGGCGGGCGTGACAGCCGTCTCAAGGGCGACCGGCGGCTCCTCGTCGGGGGTGTGGTTGTGGATGACCTGTTCGCTCGTGGTCGGCGGTGACCGGTAGACCCGGGACAGGTTCGCGGGGTCCTCGACCCGGCTGGCGACGTACTCGAAACCCTCGATGTACTGGCTGTTGCCGTACCGACCGACGTGACCCGCCGGGAGTGCGGCCTCGATGGCCCGGTAGGTCGGCGCGTTACGCGTTCCGTTGTCGGTGTACCGCCGCAGGTAGGTGTCGGTCGTGTAGACGGCCGGCCCCTCGACCAGGCTACGGACCACGTAACTCCCGTCTGTCGTGCCCGGGTCGACCTGCTGGCTGAGCTGTGTCGACCGGCCCTGCTGGAACTGGATGTAGTGGACGAGTTCGTGGGCCACGACCAGACGGGCGTCGTCTGTCGTCGCGTTCGGGCCGGTGTAGACGGCCACGGTGCCAAGCGCCGAGGTCTGGCCGGCGAACCGCAACCGGAGGTCGCTCGCGTTCGACACCGGGCCGGTCCTCAGCCCGACCGCCTCCTGGAAGGGCGGGAGTCCGCCGCCGCCAAGCGAGGCGTTGCTGTAGTCGCTCTCGCTGTCGAACGCGCGGACCTGGTCGGGCGGGGGGACGTCCGTCCCGGCGACGGTCTGGACCCGGGCGAAGACGAGACCCGGGTCGGCCGCGAGTGTCCCGTTGAGGACCGTGACGTTCGCGGGCTGACGGGCGGCGCCGTCGGGGCGGTCGCCCGGTTCCGGCCCGCCGTTGGCAGACCCTGCCATCGGTGCCTGGCAGCCGGCCACCGCGAGCACGGTTGCGACCGCGACAACAGCGAGCGCGCGGCGGGTCATGAGCCGAGTGCTGCACTGGCGTTGACCGCGGTACTCGCGCCCTCGGGCAGTGTCACCGACACCGGCTCGGCAGTTATTCGAGCGTCCGACACCGACCGGACGTCGATACGCTGGCCCTGCAGCGACAGCGAGGCGTTGGTGGTGCTCACCACCCGGAGCGGCTGACCGCTCTCGGTTGACGCGTAGACCGTGAGAGCCGCGTCGGTCACGTTGACCGACCCACCGAGCCCCGAGGACTGCAGCGAGCCGAGCGCGTACGCCTCGACCGCCGAGCCGTTCACCTCGGCCTCGAGCACGTACGCCTCCGTCCCGTCGACCTGTGCGGTCCCGTTCAGCGACAGCGAGGTGGCGTTCTCCATGCCGACCTCGACCTGCTGTAGCAGGTCGACGGTCCGGAACGCCCGGGAGACGTTCCCCGAGACGTCCTGTTTGACCCACTCCGAGGAGTAGGCTTGGACAAAGGCATCGCTGCGCTGGTAGAAAACCCCGTCCTGCAGGTAGCCCTCGACCTCGGTCGTCCGGCCGAGGACCTGTGTGGTCCGGTCGGTCGCGAACGCCTGGCTTGCGCGGTCGACCCGGGTCTCGCTCTCGACGGTGACCTGCTGTTCCTGGTTGTTCGCCAGCACCGTCGCGTTGGTCGTCCCGTTGATGGCGTAGCTGTCCGCCCCGTCGGCCACAGAGAGGACGTCCGCGCGGACGTCGTCCGCGGAGATATCCGCGTCCGGGGCAGTGGTCGGCTGCCCCCCGGCGCCACAGCCGGCCAGCACCACCGCGGCCACGAGCGCAACAGCCGCGAGCGTCCGCCTGGAACCCCACCGAGGCTGGGTGTCACTCATCCTGGCTCCGGGTACGGGGCCGAGCTACCTATACATCCGCCCACTGTCGCCGGGCTGGCAGACGGAGGGGAGAATTTATACACCGGCACTGGCGGCTCAGTCGTGACGGAAGGCCCGGTCCCCGGTGAACACCATCGCCATATCGTGTTCGTCCGCGGCCGCGACCACCGTGTCGTCGTTCTGTGAGCCACCGGGCTGGATGACAGCCTCGATGCCGGCGTCAGCGGCCTGCTCGACCCCGTCGGGGAACGGAAAGAAGGCGTCAGAGGCCATCACCGCGCCCGCCGCGGTCTTGCCCTCGGCGTGTTCCTCGGCTTTCATCGCCGCCAGCCGGACGGCGTCGACCCGGGAGACCTGTCCCATCCCGACCCCCACTGTTTCGGTGCCGTCCGCGAGGAGGATACCGTTCGACTTGACGTGTTTGATGACCTGCCAGGCGAATACCATCGAGGCCAGTTGCTCGTCGGTCGGCTCGCGCTCGGTGACGACCTCCAGGCTCTCGGGCGTCACTTCCTGGGTGTCCCGCTCCTGGACGAGCCGGCCGCCCACAAGCGGCTTCTCGGTCATCGGCTGCGTGACGTCCATCGGCCCGTCGACCGACAGCACACGGAGGTTCTCCTTCTCGAAGAGGGTCGTGAGGGCGTCGTCGGTGTACCCCGGCGCGACCACGACCTCCTTGAACGAGTCGACCACCTGCTCGGCGGTGGCGGCGTCACACTCCCGGTTCAGGGCGACAATCCCGCCGAAGGCGCTCATCGGGTCCGTCGCCAGCGCGTCCGCGTAGGCCGCACTGAGTGTGGCCGCGGTCGCACAGCCGGCGGGGTTCGTGTGCTTGATCACCGCCGCCGCGGGCTCGTCGAACTCCTTGACCAGGTTCAGTGCGGCGTCGGCGTCGTTGTAGTTGTTGTACGACAGGGCCTTCGCGCCCCCGTTGAGCTGGTCGGCGTGGACGACGCTCGCCTCCCCGACGGTGTAGTCGGCGTAGAGGGCGGCGTCCTGGTGGGGGTTCTCCCCGTAGCGGAGGTCGGCCACGCGGTCGTGGGCTGCCAGCCGGCGCTCGGGGAGGTCGCCGCCGGTGTCGCCGTCGACGGTCACCCCCGTGGGTGTACCGTCGTCGTCTACCTCCACGGTCACCCGGCCCGCGGCAAACCACTTGACAGCGCGCGGATAGGCCTGGTACTCACCCTGGGCGAGCACCCGGTCTTTGAGCGTGTCGGCGTCGTCGCCCTCGTAGACGGGGACCGACTCCTGGGTGACGACCGGGCCACCGTCGACCTCGCTCCGAAGAACGTTGCCGTCGTCGTCGGTCGCGTCAGTGACAACGTGGACCGAGCACCCGGAGACGGCGACACCGGCGTCGAGCACGTCGCGCCAGGCGTCTGTCCCGGGGAAGGAGGGGAGGAGGGAGGGGTGGACGTTCAGCGTCGTCGGCGCGGCGTCGAGGAAGGTGTCCGAGAGCACCCGCATGTAGCCGTCCAGGCAGACGAGGTCCGTGTCGTACCCCTCGAGTGCCTCCAGCACGCGGCGTTCGTGTGCCCGGCGGTCGTCACCCTTGCGCTCGACTATCTCGGTCGGGATCCCTCGTTTCTCGGCTTTCCCGAGGACCGGCGCGTCGCCGTCGTTCGTGAGTACGACCGAGAACTCCGCTCCGCCGGGCGCCCGGTCGGCGATATTCGTGAGATTGCGGCCGTGGTTGCTGGCCATACCCGCAAGATGCATGTGAAATCGACCGCGCGGCGCGCGCAAAGGCGTTGCGAAAGCCCACGCCGGGGTGTCACGGTGTCGCTCTCGGCAGTCGGGGCGTTACCGGCAGGCTTTTTTCCGGAGTCCGACAGATTGGGGGTATGGACAGAGGCCCGCTCTCGGCCGTCTCGCCGCTGGACGGCCGCTACGCCCGCTACACCGAACCGCTCGTCCCCTACGCCAGCGAGCGCGGGCTGATGCGCGCCCGTGTCGAGGTCGAGGTGGAGTATCTCCTCGCGCTCGCGGAGCTCGAGGCGGTCCCGCTGGCGCTGGACCGCGACGAGCGCGAGTCGCTGCGCGCGCTGTACGAGGGGTTCGACGCCGAGGATGCCGCCGTGGTCAAACAGCTGGAGACGGAGGGGTACGGCGACTACCCCGCAACCAACCACGACGTCAAAGCCGTCGAGTACTTCCTCCGCGAGCGGTCACCGGTCGATGTCGGCGAGTGGGTCCACTTCGCGCTCACCAGCGAGGACGTCAACAACCTCGCCCACCGGCTGCTGGTCGGCCCGGCCGTCCGGGAGGTGGTGCTTCCCGAACT
>JBLGCN010000189.1:0-4969 GCA_047617405.1 Natronomonas sp. | reverse complement strand
TCCGTGGCGGGGCATCCTCGAGTGCGCGCGAAACGGCCTCCTCTATGTCCTGGTCTGCCATTGTTCACCTCCGTAGTACGCCGGTGGCTCCTACGGGTCAGTGAAACAGGCCAACGCCTGTCTCGTCCGGAGCCACGCCGACGCCGAATTTAAACCCGTCGAAGGCTGGTCGGCCAGACGGGCCGTTTGTGAGCCACAGGACTGTCTAACCGGGAACAGGGCGGAGAACCCGCTTCGCTCGGTCCGGCGGGCTACGCCTCGGCCGCCTCGGCGAACAGGTCGTCGTACTCGCCGGCGTCGACCCGCTCTTTGAATTCCCGTGGGTTCTCACCCTCGATGGTCACGCCAAGGGAGGTGCAGGTGCCGACGACCTCCTTTGCGGCGTTTTGCAGGTCGTAGGAGAGCAGGTCGGGGTGTTTCTGCTCAGCGATCTGTCGAACCTGGTCGACACTCAGGTCGGCGACAAAGTTCTCCTGGGGTTCGCCGCTACCGGTGTCGAAGCCGGCCTCGTCCTTGATCAGCTCCGCGGTCGGCGGGACACCAACCCCGATCGAGAAGGAGCCGTCGTCCTCGTACTCGACGGTGACGGGTACCTCGGTGCCGTCAAACGCCTCGGTCCGGTCGTTGATATCCTGGACGACCGCCTGTACGTCCACGGGTGTCGGGCCAAGTTCCGGGCCCAGCGGCGGACCAGGGTCGGCCTGGCCGCCGGGGACGAGTACCTCGATAGTGTCAGCCATACATTTCGGTCCGGCGGGGCGCGGTTAAGTATTTCTGTACGTGGTGAGCGTCCGGCAGACGGCCTCAGGCGACGGTGACGCCGTTGCGGGCCAGAAAGTCAGAGACGTTCTTGATCTCCACGGGGCTCCCGATGATGCGGACCTGCGAGTCCTCCTCCCGGACAGTGACCGTGAACCGCTCATCGAGGGCACAGTCGAACTCGTCCATCGCCGACCGTGGGAGGAGTATCTGCGTGCTGTCGCGGAACCGGTCCGCGTCTGTCATTGTTAGATCTCCTCTCGCTCGTCGTATTAGTGTATCGAAGTACCCCGGAGAGGAGGCGGACGGAAGCGCTTTTCCCCGCCGACGGCCGACAGGAAACGCATGGGTCTTGAGGAGGAGATCGAGGAGCTCGAGCAGGAGATCGCCGGGACTCCCTACAACAAGTCGACCGAACAGCATATCGGCCGGCTCAAGGCCAAACTCGCCGAGAAAAAGGAGCAGTTCGAACAGCAACAGTCCTCCTCCGGCGGCGGCCCCGGCTACGCTGTCGAGAAGACCGGCGACGCCACCGTTGCGCTCGTGGGCTTTCCCAGCGTCGGCAAGTCCACACTGCTGAACGCGCTGACCAACGCCGACAGCGACGTCGGCGCCTACGAGTTCACCACGCTGGATGTCAACCCCGGGATGTTGCAGTATCGGGGCGCAAACATCCAGCTGCTGGACGTTCCCGGCCTGATCTCCGGGGCTGCGAGCGGGCGCGGCGACGGCCAGGAGGTGCTCTCGGTGATCCGGACCGCCGACCTGGTGGTGTTCATGCTCTCGGTGTTCGAACTCGAACAGTACGACCGCCTCCACGAGGAACTCCGGAAGAACAAGATCCGCCTGGACACCGAGTCCCCACGGGTCTCGGTCCGCAAGAAAGCAAAGGACGGCATCTCGGTCACGGCAAGTGTCGACCTCGACCTGGACGAGGGGACGATCAAGGGTGTGCTCCGGGAGCAGGGCTTTGTCAACGCCGACGTGACCATCGGCGAGCAGGTCGACATCGACCGGCTGGTCGACGGCGTCATGGACAACCGCGTCTATCTCCCCTCTATCGTCACCGTCAACAAGGTCGACCTCATCGAGCGTGACTACCTGGACACCGTCCACGAACAGCTCCGGGAGCGGGGGGTCGACCCCGAGGATGCGGTGTTCATCAGCGCCGAGGCCGAACGCGGGCTCGACGCCCTCAAGGAGCGCATCTGGACGGAACTGGGCCTGATCCGGGTCTACATGGACAAGCCCGGTCGAGGGGTCGACTACGAGGAACCGCTGGTCCTCCGGGCGGGCGACACTGTCGACAGCGCCTGCCACAAGCTCGGGGGCAGCTTCGAGGAGCGGTTTCGCTTCGCCCGTGTGAGCGGGCCAAGCGCCAAACACGACGAACAGCAGGTCGGCCGCGACCACGAACTCGCCGACGAGGACGTCCTCCGCATCACCACCCGGAAGTAGCGGTATGGACCGCAAACACCGCCGGCTACTCGTCTACGGCTTGCTCTTTCTGGTCCCCTGGTCCGTGGTGAACGCCCGCGGCGTCGTGACGTTCGTGTTCCCCTTTGGCCTGCTGAACTTCGGACCGCTCCAACTGACCGATATCGTCTCCTTTGCCACCGTCTACAGCCGGCGACTCCCGGACTTCCTGCTGGGCTGGCCGGTCGGTGTCGGGCTCTACGTCACCGGGCTCGCGAGCGTGCTCTCCGGCCTGCTCGCCGGCCGTGAGGACCCCCGGGTCACCGCAGGGCTGTTTGCCTTTGCCGGCGTGACACAGGCCACACTCGTGTTCGGGTTTGCCCGGCGGACCGGCACCACCGCAGTCCCCGTCGGGGCGGCGCTCCTCTGGCTCGCCGTCTGGTGGTTCGACTGGCCGGCGGTCCGGCGAACCCTCGCCTTCGAGGGGTGAGTGGCGCGCACGCCCACAACGGCTCACAGCCGGTCGGACAGCTTTTTGCGGGTGCCGGGTCTACCGGCACACAGATGAACGACTACCTGCTCGACCACGTGATGATGCGTGTCGCGGACCTGGAGGCGTCGCTGGACTGGTACACGGAGCACCTGGGCTACGAGGAGGCCGGCCGCTGGGAGGCCGACACGTTCACCAACGTCTTCCTGCGGGCGCCGGGCGCCCACGACGACGGTGCCCTCCTCGAACTCACCTACAACCACGACG
Source organism: Natronomonas sp. (assembly GCA_047617405.1). Lineage (GTDB taxonomy): Archaea > Halobacteriota > Halobacteria > Halobacteriales > Haloarculaceae > Salinirussus. The sequence continues at coordinate 2,037 of JBLGCN010000189.1, read as the reverse complement.
GCCGGACCTACGACATGGGCGATTCGTGGGGTCACATCGCAGTCCGGTGTGCGGACGTCTACGACGCCTACGGGGAGTTGCTGGACAGCGGCGTCGAGGACTACCGCGACCCCGACTCCTGTGGCGGGTCCTACGCCTTCGTGAAAGACCCGGACGGCCACGAGGTCGAGGTCGTCGAGCGCGACCACGGCGCCAGGTACAGTCTCGACCACACCATGGTCCGCGTCGAGGACGCCGACGAGGCCATCGGCTGGTACACCCGGAAACTCGACTACGAACTGTTCCGCCGCGAGGAGTTCGAGAACTTTGCGCTCTACTTCCTCAAGCCCGGCGACGCCCCGGAGGAGGCGATGTCGATGGAGTTGACCTACAATTACGACGGCCGTGGCTACGAGGTGGGCGACGCCTGGGGCCACGTCGCGGTCCGGGCCGACGACCTCCACGACGCCTGGGGCGAACTGGTGGGCCGCCACGCCGCCGAGTACCGTGACCCCGAGAGCTGCAACGACCGGTACGCCTTCACGAAGGACTGTGACGGCCGGGAGGTCGAGGTCGTCACCCGGTAGCCCGGGCCACTCCCCTCGCGGCTCAGCCGTCGTCGGCGCCCGCCGGCAGTCCCCCGAAGGCCACCAGCGTCTCCCGTTCCAAGGGGTGAAGCTCACCGGGGACGACGAGCAGGTGTAACGGCGGGCCAAAGTCCCCGTCCCGGAGTGTCGCCAGCTCATCGGCCCGGACCGTCGGGTTCTCGCTGCCGGCCTGGCCGACGACGACACCAACCCCCGAGAGCCCCGCGTCGTCGAGCAGCCCGGCGGCGTGGTCGCCGGTCATGTAACGCTCCTCGGGGTCGTTCCCCTCCCCACGGCTGTGGCCCTTGTCACGGTCGATATCCAGATAGACCAGCGTGTGCAGCCCGCGCTGGCGGTTATCGGTCAGGGTCCCGAGGACGCTGTCTGGAACCCCCTCACCGCCGTGGGAGGACTCGAAGGGGAGCGTGGTCGCCTTCCCAAAGCGGTAGTTCTGGAGCCCGGTCAGCGAGGCCGCGGCCGCCGCCGCGGTGGTTCCGTGGATCACGGAGGTGTCGACCCCGCGCTCATGGGCGCGCAGCCGGAGGTCGGCGTGTGTGGTCGACACCATCGGGTCCCCGCCCGTCAGAAAGACAGCATCACCATCGGCGGCGGCGTCCAGGACCGGCGCAGGGTCGCGCTCGACGCCCGCGCGGTCCCGCACCTCGATGTCGACGTTGTGGGTCGCTTCCAGGGCCGCAACGGTCGCCCCGGTCAGCCGGCTGGTGTAGAACTCGGCAAAGACCCGGTCGGCCTCACGGATGGCCGCTCGCCCCCGGACCGTGACCGAGCGCTCGTCGTACAGCCCCAGGCCGACGAAGCTGAGCATGTCTATATTCCCGCCGAGACGGTTATAAGTCGTGTGCACCCGGGGTAACGGGTCGGCAGCCCCGGCGCCCAGATGTGAGCGCTCCCGCATCGCTACCCTTACTCCCCGCGGTCGCCAGGGAGAGGTATGGTCTACTGCGTGTGCGTCACCCGTGAGGACGGCGAGACAGCCCGCCAGGCCCTCGCCGAGCGTGACCTCGTGGACGAGGGCCACGAGATCCTCGCGGAGGACGACACGCTCTACATCCCCGTCACCGACCCCGCTGCGGTCCCCGGGAGGTTCGCCGTGGTCGACCGCGACGCGCCACGCCGCGAGACCGAGACCATGCCGGCGGACCTCCTCGACTTCGAACCCTCCTACGAGCGGCTGGGTGACATCGCCATCGTCAACGAGGACGACCCCGGCCGGGCACGGGCGCTGGCCGATGCCATTGTGGAGTCGGCCCTGCCGGTCGAGACCGTCCTCAACCGGGCCTCGAAGGTCCGCGGCGAGAAGCGAGTCCGGGACTGGGAGGTGCTCGCGGGCGAAGGGACCGAGACCGTCCACCGGGAGTACGGCCACGAGTTCGCAGTCGACCTCGGGGCGGTCTACTTCTCCCCGCGGCTGGCCACCGAGCGCCATCGTGTGGCCGAACAGGTGACCGCC
>JBLGCN010000188.1:0-4979 GCA_047617405.1 Natronomonas sp. | reverse complement strand
TCGGCGTCGTGGAGGTGAAAGCCGGAGGTCGGGTGGAGTTTCAGCCCGCTCATCCCCCAGTCGTCCAGGGCGGTCCGCACCAGGTCGAGGGCAAAGTCACGGCGGGGGTCGACCGTCACAAAACCCGTGAGTTCGTCGTGGTCGTTCGTGAAGTCGGCCACCTTGTGGTTGTACTCGCGCACCGAAAGCGGCGGGTCCCCCAGCGGGATCCCCCAGTCGAGCCCGAAGACCACCTGGTGGTCGACCCCTGCTTCGTCCATCCGTTCGAGGAGGTCCTCGCCGGTCGGGTCCCAGTAGGTGGGGATATACTCCTCGCGGACCCGGTCGCGGTCGGGGTCGCGGCCGCCTTTCTCCATCTCGCGGACGATGATGTCGGTCATGGCCTCCCAGTACGCGTCCGGGATCCAGTCCTCGGCCCACCAATGGGAGTGGATGTCGACGACCTGTGACATGCCCTGTCAAGCGAAGAGGCAGGACATATAGGTGGCGGTCGCCCACGAGCCGGGCCGCTGTGCCGGTGGCTCCGGCCACGCCGACAGCGTCGTTGCCGGTCGGTACGGGGTGGCGATTGCTGACCGACCTCCCTGGCTGGAATCCGCCGGCAAACACCGGCTCGGGGAGGGTCTCGCCGCGACCGGGCTCCCGTTGGACGGTGTTCGCCCCAGGCCGACAGGATTGTCTGTCACAGCCACAGGGGAGGTGTCGTCGGAGCCGGCGGGCTGTGTATAGGACGGGCGTGGGCACCAGTGAGCGGCCACGGTGGTGGCCCACCCACAGCGGGCCCGGCGGACCCGCATACATAATACCCGGCCGGTCGAACCTCGGCCATGCCCGACGTGCTCGTCGTTTCCAGCCCCTCTCACCCTGTCGAGGTTGGGACGTTCGCCGAGGCGCTCGGTCCCGACTACACCGTCTCGGAACTCGACCTTCCGCCTGGGACGCTGCACGTTCGCGCTGACGAGGACCTCTCGGCTGCCCTCGAAGGCAAGGACGGGGTCTTTCTGCGGGCCGGCGAGGTCACGGAACCTGTCATCGAGTCGGCCGACGACCTCGAAGTGGTCGCCGTCCACGGGTCGGGCTACGACCACATCGACATCGAGGCGGCGACCCGGAACGGCGTGGTCGTCCTCCACAACCCCGAGGGGCCGGGGCCGGCGGTCGTCGAACACACCGTTGGGATGCTGGTCACGCTCCTGCGGGGCTGGCCCGAGCGCTTCGAGCGGACGGCCGGCGGCGAGTGGTCACGGGACCCGGTGCTCGAACTCGGCCGGCGGACGGTCGGCGTCGTGGGGCTGGGCTTCGTCGGCTCGCGGGTTGCACGGGCGGTTTCTGAGACCTTCGGCGCGACGGTACTCGGGTACGACCCGTATGTCACCGGGGACCTGGAGACCGGCCGGTGGCCCCGGGTGACGCAGGCCGAGATGGAGGCGGCTGGGGTCGAGTTCGTCGGCCAGAAGGCGCTGTTCGAGCGGGCGGAGGTGGTGACGCTACACACCCCGCTGACCGACCGGACCGAGGGGATGGTCGGGCCGGCCGAACTCGACGCGCTCGCGGGGGAGTATCTCATCAACACCGGCCGCGGGGGGGTCGTCGACCAGACCGCGCTGCGGGCGGCGATGGCAGAGGACCTGCTCGCGGGTGTCGCGCTCGACGTCCTCGAGGAGGAGCCACCTGCCGAGGACGACCCGCTGCTGTCGCACCCGGACGTTCACGTCACGCCACACATCGCCAGCGCGACCGACGGCTACCCGCCACGGGCGGCCCAGGCCGGCGCGGAGAAGATCCGGGCGGTACTCGACGGTGGGCGGCCGGAGACCGTGGTCAACCCCGAGGTATAATTGACCGGGCCGAGCACACGGGATATGGTCACACCCAGGTCCCGGCCTACACCCCCCGAGGCCGTTGTCTGCTTCGACCGCGACTGGACCGTGTCGGTCAACCCCCACCCGGAGCGGGAGGCGGTCCCGCTGTCGTGGGTGAAACACCTCGCTCACGAGCGGCCGGACGTGGATGTCTGGGCGACCGGGAACCAGCGCCTGCGGGCGGAGGCTGCCATCCCGGGTGTCGAGGCCGCAAAGGGGATGCGCGCCGACCTCCGGACCCCAGAGACGGACAGCACCATCGTCGACCCGGTGACGGGGGAGGACGTGTCACACCCGGAGACGAGCCCCAGCCGCCGGGACAGGCTGCGGATGGTCAGGGAACTGTACACCCACCACACCGACGCGGTCGACCACTTCCTGGTCGTCGACGACGTCGACCTCACCGACCTGGAGCCGGAGGGGTGGACCCACTACCACTCCTGGGACTTCGTCCCCGCGGCGGAGGCGGGCGAGACGCCGGTTGCCGCGCCCGACACGACGCCGTTTAGCGACACGCCAGCGCCGCGGGCCGCCGAGGAGCGTGACATCCACCCGTCGGCGTTCGACCCGCGGGAACTGCGGTGAGGGGTCGTAGTCGTTACCCAGTGGTGGGAGGGCCGGAACGGATTCAAGGCTCGGGACCGTTCAGGAGGTCAGGATGGCAGCCACACGACGGCGACAGCCGGCGACACGGTCGGCGGTGAGACGGTGAACGCCGCAAACTTCGGGCCGGTTGCGGACGATGAGCCGGTCTGTGGCGCCTGCCGGCCGGGTCACCTCGGCGCCGACCTGGAACACTGGACGGGGCTGTTGCGCGAGCACGGTGTCTCGACAGTCGTCTGCCTGCTCTCGGAGGGTGAGAGCAGACGCTGGGGGCTGCCGGACGCCTACAGCGAGCACTTCGAGACCGCACACCTGCCCATCCGTGACCGCCATCTACCCGAACCCGACCGGCTCGCGGAGACGCTCGACGCTCTCGACCGGGCAGCCGAGAGCGGCCGTGTCGCGCTCCACTGTAATGCCGGCCTCGGCCGGACCGGTGTGGTGGGTGCGGCCTGGCTCGCCCGGCAGGGGTACGCGCCGCAAGCGGCCGTCGAGGCGGCCGAGAGTGCCCCCGCCCCACGGGCGCCGCGGGAGGCGATCCGGGAGGGCAACGCAACCGAGGCCGACCTGTACGACCTGCTGTCGACAGTCTGAACGACTCGTGTCTACCGCACGAGATAGCCGCCGTCGATGAGGACCGAGGTGCCGGTCACGTACGAGGAGGCGTCGGAGGCGAGATAGACGGCGAGTGGCGCGACCTCCGTGGGGTCCGCGAGCCGGTCAAGCAGGGTCTCCTCACGCCACTGCGAGGGGCGCAACTCCCCCGACGGGAGCATCTCCGTCTCGACGTAGCCGGGGTTGATGTTGTTGACGCGGATCCCGTACTCGGCCCACTCGGAGGCGAGCTGGTATTTCATGCCTTCGAGGGCGGCTTTCGAGGACTGGTAACTGACCTGGTGTTGTGGGTAGTTGGCCATGAACGCCGACATCGAGGAGACGTTGATGACTGAGCCGCCGTCCCCCGCTTTCATCGGGCGGGCGGCGTGTTTCGCACAGAGAAAGGCGCCGGTGGTGTTCACCTCGAGTGTCCGGCGAAACGTCTCGGCGTCCATCTCCTCGGCCGGGTCGGTCGCGGAGATGCCTGCGTTGTTCACGAGCACCGACACGCCGCCGAACGCCTCGACAGTCTCGGCGACCAGCGCCTCGACCACAGCCTCGTCGGTCACGTCAGTCGGGACCGCAAGGGTGTCCGCACCCGTCGTCTCGGCGATATCGGCGGCGGCCCGCCGCCCGTCCTCGGCGTCACGGTTCGCGACGACGACGCTCGCGCCGACATCCGCGAGTCCCTCGGCGATGGCGTAGCCGATCCCACGGTTGCCACCCGTGACGATAGCCGCCCGCCCGTCGAGCCTGAACCGGTCCAGCACTGACATTGCCTACCCGTTTCGGTCGGCCTGTATAAGCGTAGCGTCACGGGGCGGTCGACGGGGTCACGACGCGAACGGGCTACACCGTGGCGAGCCAGTCGAACAGCCGCGTCCGCAGTTGTTGCTCGCCCGCCGCCGAGAATCGGTGGCCTTCCCCCTGCACCTTCTCCAGGGTGACATCCGTCTCCAGGGCCGCCGCGGCCTCGAAGCTGTCCGCGATATCGACCGAGTCGTCCGCGCTCCCGTGGACCAGCAGGACCGGGCAGTCGACGGCCCTGACCACGCCCCTGAAGGGGTGGTCGGCGAGGTCGGCAAAAAAGCGGGCGTCGACCGTCTGGCCGGTCTCGAATGTCAGTGACCCCTCCCGTTCGACCTCGTGGCGGGCCTCGGTGAACGTGCGGTTGTACGTCACGGGCGCCCGTGTGACAACGGCCTCGACGGTCGGCACACCCCGCTCACCGCCGGAGTCGTCGGCTACCGCTGCCGTGTGGAAGGCCACCTTCCCGCCGAAGCTGGACCCAAAGAGCACGACCGACTCGGGCCCGAAGTGTGCGAGCACCGCCCGCAGGTCGGCTCTCTTGTCGGAGAGTGTCTGGTCGACAAAGGCGCCGTCGGCCTCCCCACACCCGCGGAAGTCGAACCGGACGGCATTGTACCCCTCGCGGGCCGCTCGCTCACAGCGTCCCTCGTAGCTCCCGGACTTGTCGCTGAGAAAGCCGTGACAGAACACCAGCCAGGGCGGACCGTCACGGCTATCGGGCGTGTGGTGGACAGCCACGACCCGCTCGCCGTCGGCGACCGGAATGGTGTGCCGGGTCGGCATCAGGCGTCGACGAGTTCGAACTCGATACGGTCGACATCAGCGCCCTTCGAGGTCCGGTCGAGGACGGAGACCTGACCGACCGCACCCAACTGGTCGACGTGGGTGCCGCCACAGGGGCAGATGTCGAAGTCCTCGATCTCGACCACCCGGAGCGGGTCGACATGGTCCGGGATGAGGTCCAGTTGCGTGCGGCCCTCGGGGGTCTCCGCCTCCACCTGCTCGCGCGGGCGCTCGGCCTTCGAGACCGCCAGGTCACGGTCGAGGGCCGCGTTCGTTTCGGTCTCGATGGTCTCCAGGTCGGCGTCGTCGAAGTCCGCCGGCTCG
>JBLGCN010000187.1:0-4999 GCA_047617405.1 Natronomonas sp. | reverse complement strand
CATCTACGCCCCGGTCACGGGCACGGTCACCGAGACCAACGACGCGCTGGTCGCCGAACCCGAACTGGTCAACGATGACCCCTACGGTGAGGGCTGGATGGTCGCGGTCGACCCCGACGACGGCCTTGAGGGGCTACTCTCGCCCGCCGAGTACCGCGAGCAGACGGAGTAGCGCGGGGCCGTGTGCCCCGGGGTCGAGAACCGGCGGGGGGGTAAACCGTATTCCGTGATACCGATATCCGCGGCCGGCCCTGCTGCTGGCCGGGTTTGGGTGTGAGAGACCACCACACGGTGAGCCTCCGAGGGCCGTCCGATGGGAACGCTTAATTCTCGCGACACCCATGAAAGGTCGTGAACTCACCGTTCGAGGTGTTGCAGGTCGACCCCGACGCCGACGAGGAGGTGATCAAGGCAGCCTACCGCGAACGGATGAAGGAGACCCACCCCGACCAGGGCGGGTCAGCGCGGGCGTTCCAGGCCGTCAGAACCGCCTACAAGCAGGTCATGTCCGGGGCGGCCGGGAGCCCAGGGACGACGGAGGGCGGCGACCAGGCGACGGCCGAGGACAGTACCCCCGGCGCACACGCCTCGGAGCCGATGGACCCGGAGGTCGAGTATCTCAACTACGAGGTGCTCGACGACTACGGCTGGGGGCTGGAGGACCCGGACCTCTTCGAGAAGGCGGCCGACGCCGGTCTCGGTGCGGTCGACTACGGGCGCTTTCGCGTCCAGCCCGGCGACTCCGTGCTCGAGGCGGCAGAGCAGGAGGGCTACGCCTGGCCCTACGCCTGCCGGGGCGGTGCCTGTGCGAACTGCGCGGTGGTCGTCAGGAAGGGTGAACTCTCCGCGCCTATCGACCACATCCTCCCCGACGAGATGGTCGAGGAGGGGATCCAACTCTCGTGTAACGCAATCCCCCTCTCCGACCACGTTCAGCTCCTCTACAACGTCAAACACATGCCCGACCTCGAGGAACTCCTTCTTCCCCCAAAGCCATTCGAACAGGCCCACGCCGACGACTGAGCGGCGTCCAGACCCTACTCAGTCCGGGCGTTCCATCCGGAACCGTTCCCGGGTCCAGCAGTAGCCACTGCCGGCCAGCCGGCCGACCGCCGCCACCTCGTCGACATCGACCTTCCCCTCGTCGGTCAGGAGGTCGTCGCTGAGGTGGGCATACACCACCTCACCGAGCACCAGCGTGTTCGAGCCGACGTCGACGGTGTCGTGTAGCCGACACTCGTAGGCGGTCTCGATGCCGGCGACCCGCGGGGGCTCGACGGCTGTCGACGCGGCCCGTTCTAAGCCCGCGTGGTCGAACTCGCTGTCGCCCGGCTCGAGTGTCGCGCTCGTGTCGCTCATCGCCTCGGCAAAAGGTTCGGTGACCACGTTGACCACGAACTCGCCGGTTTCGCGGGCGTTGCGCGCGGTGTCGCTGAGGTCCTCGGGCCGTCCCGGCCGGTCGCCGGCCGAAAAGAGCAGCACCGGCGGGTCGACACTCGCCACGGTAAAAAAGGAGTAGGGTGCGAGGTTGTCGGCCCCGTCCGGCCCGGTCGTCGACACCCAGCCGATCGGGCGAGGGACCACCGTGCCTGTGAGCGTCCGGTACATCGACCGCTCGCGCGTCCGCGGGTCGAATTCCATGTCTCTGTGACGGGCCGGCGCGGTATATACGGTCCGCCCGGTTACCCGTCCTCGAGGGGGTCACGGCCCCTGTCGTCGACAAACTCCGGTGCCCCCGAGAGGATCCCGCGGAGCCCCGTCAGCGGCTCGCCAACCTCGATCCCCTCGCCTGTGATGGCGTACTCCCTGAGGGTGCGCTCGTAGTCGCTGGTTCGCTTTTTTAGAACGCCAACGGCCTTGCGGAGTTCGCCGCCGAGTTCCAGGTGCCGGAGGACGATGATGTTGTCCGCGATGTAGCTGACGTTGTCCTCCGTCGCGCGGAACTCGCCGATGACCGCGCTGGTCTCGTCGACCAGCAGTGTGGTCACACCCATGTTCTTCAGGTACCGCCCCAGCGAGTGGATGTGGTGGAGCATCTCCTCCTCGCTCTCGAGGGTGATCCGGTAGCCGGCGAGCCCGTCGACCATCACCAGCTCCGCCCCGTGTTCCTCGACGTCCTCGCGGACTGTCGCGGCGAACTCCTGTGGTGAGAGGTCGAGCCCCTCTATCTCCTCGACCTGGAGGGAGCCGGCCTCGACCATCTCCCTGACGGGGATACCGACGGCCTCCGAGCGCTGGACGAACGTGTTCCGGGCCTCCTCGAAGAGGTAGACGACCGAGCGTTCACCCCGTGTCGCCGCCTCGTGGGCGAACTGGGTGCCGAGTGTGGTCTTTCCCACCCCGGTCGGGCCGCTGATGATGGTTGCCGACCCGCGTTCCAGCCCCCCGTGGAGTAGCTGGTCGACCTCCCCGATCCCCGAGGAGAGCGTCTCAGCCGTGACCGACCGGGCGTGGTCACTGGGGGACAGCGCCGGATAGATCCTGATCCCTTCCCCGGTGATCCGGTAGGCGTGTTCGCCGCTTTTCGTCGCCGACCCGCGAAACTTCGGGACCGCAAAGCGGCGCTGGTCGCCGTCGGTCTGCAGTGTCAGGTAGCCGTCGCTGATAAACTGCAGGTCCTCCGAGGGTGCCTCGCGGGTCTCCTGGACGGTGAAGGCGACGGTCGCGCCCTGTGCCTTCAGATAGCGCATCAGCCCGACGACCTGCTTGCGGAACTGGTAGCTGTCGCCGATGAGCTGGCGCAACTGCGTCAGCGGGTCGATAACGACCCGGTCGGGTCCGACCCGTTCGACCGCCTCCGTGACCGCCTCCGCAAGCGGCTCCCGCTCGACGTCGGCCGCGCTGAAAACCTCGTATGACTGGTCCTCGGCAAAGGCCTCCGCCCCGGGGCTCAGGTCCAGAAACTCGATGGCACCCGTGTCAAAGCCCAGTGCCGTGGCGTTTGCCTGCAGGTCCGAGAGGTCCTCCTCGAGATTGATGAACAGCGCCTGTTCGTCACCCTCGCAGGCGTCGAGAAAGTGGAAGGCGAGGATCGTCTTTCCCGACCCGGCAGGGCCGTGCAGGAGGTAGCTGCGGCCCTCGATGTAGCCGCCGCCGAGCACCGTGTCGAGGCGGCCGATACCGGTCGATAGACGTCTGCTGTCAGCTGTCATTCCCTGCTATGTGGCCGGGGCGACCATAAGCCATCGGGCTTAAGAATCTGTGGACACCCATACTATCAAATACGTGCGTCCACCCTATATAAACGACACAGATGAATGACTGACCTGAACTCACGCCCCACGGGGCCGACCGACGCCGAGCTTCTGCTGGTCATGCAGCCGGGCCGGGACCGGGAGCTGCTCGCGGAGTGGCTGGCCTCCCAGGTCAACTACACCGCCAGGACAGTCTCCCCCGGGGACCCGCTCCCGTCGGTGTATGACCTCTGTCTCGTCGACCCCCAGGGGCTGGAGCAAAACCGGTCGGCACTCGCCGAGCAGGTCGACGACTCGGACCCGCTCTTTTTGCCACATCTGCTTGTTGCGTCCGACGACGCCGTCGAGCGCCAACTCGACCCCGACGGCCCGGTCGACGACGTGCTGACGATGCCTATCGACCAGGCAATCCTCCGCCGCCGCCTGCAGAATTTCCTGCGGGCCAGACAGTCGTCGCTCCGGCTGGCCGAGCGGGAGGAACAGTACCAGCAACTGGTCGAACTCACACCGGAGACGCTGTTGATCGTCCGTGACGAGGTAGTGGTCTACGCCAACGCGGCGGCCGTCGACACGTTCTGCGCGGACGAACAGGCGAGCCTGTACGGCCCGGTGACCAACCTCGCCGCCCGGGAGGACGCCGACACGCTGGAGCGCCTGCTCGGGACGATCGACCGGGAGGGTCGGCTCGACGGCTTCCGCGAGCTGACGATGCTGTCGGCAACCGGCGAAGAGATACTCACCGAGGTGGCTGGCGTGACGGTGACCTTCGAGGGGGAGCCGGCGACCCAACTGCTGGTGCGAAACGTTACCGAGCAGCGCCAGCGTGAGCAGCGGCTCAGCCTGTTCGGCAAGGCAATCGAGACGGCCAGACAGGGGATCACCATCGCCGACGCCCGCCAGGACGACGAGCCGCTGATCTACGCCAACGATGCCTTCGAGCGGATGACCGGCTACCCGACCGGCGAGACGCTGGGCCGGAACTGTCGGTTTCTCCAGGGCCCCGAGACCGACGAGGAGACTGTTGCCGAGATACGCAGGGCTGTCGACGACCAGCGACCGGTCGTCGTCGAACTCCTCAATTACCGGAAGGACGGCACCCCATTCTGGAACCGGCTCGAGATCGTCCCCGTCCGCGACGAGACCGGCGCGGTGACACACTGGCTGGGCCTCCAGCGCGACGTGACCCAGCGCCGCGAGCGCGAGGAACGACTGGCGGTGCTCGACCGTGTCCTCCGGCACAACATCCGCAACCGGATGAACGTCATCCGCAGCCGGGCCGAACTGCTCCGCGAGGAGTACAACGGCGACGAGTCCATCGAGACGATCATCGAGGCCGCCGACGACCTCACCAGTATCAGCGAGCAGGTCCGGCGGTTCCAGAATCTGGTCTCGGTCAGAGACCACGACCTCGAGCCCCGGGACCTGGTTCCGGTGCTCGAGACAGCGGTCACAGCCCTCCGGGAGCGCAACCCCGACGCGACGGTCCGACTCGACTGCCCGGACGAGGCCGTCGCAGGGGTCCACGCGACCCTGCCCGCCGCGCTCGGCCAGGTACTCGAGTTCGCCACCGAGCGTGACCGGCGGCCGGGCGCGGACACCCCGGACCTCACCGTCCGGGTCGCGGTCGAGGGTGAGTCGGTGGCGGTGGAGTTGCTCGACCACGCCGGCACGATTCCAAACGAGGACCTCAACGCGATCGGCCGGGGAAGCGAGACCCCGCTGCAACACTCCCGGGGGCTGGAACTGTGGCTGATCCGGTGGGCGGTGCTCACCTCCGACGGCTCACTCTCCGTCGAGGAGTGTCC
>JBLGCN010000186.1:0-5035 GCA_047617405.1 Natronomonas sp. | reverse complement strand
CGGCGGGTCCTCGGGCGAGTCGAAGTAGAGACCGTCGGTGCTGGCGACCTCGTCCGGGATGTACGGACCGGTGGGGGGGGAGTCGGGCGGAAACGTGCCGAGTAGGGTCTCGTCCTTCAGAAGGGGTGCCAGTTGGTCGTCGCTGACTCCGACGACCAGCCGGAGTGTCTCCCCGGGGCTGAGCGTCGCCTCGACGCCGACCAGGTCGAGCGAGACGGTCGTGTTCCCACGGCCCTCAACGGGCGTGACAGCAACCTGGTCCTTGAGGGTAGTCGACCCCCCACCGCTACCGACCCTGACAAGGGCAGCCGACACGACCGGCCGCCCGCCGCGCGGTGTCAGCCGGAGCGTCAACTCGCTGGTGCCCGTGAGGTCGGTCGGTTCGGTGATGTCGAAGTCGAATGCTGCCGTTGCCGACCCGCCGGGCCCGGTCGTGAGCCGTGTGGTTCCTGGCCCCGCGCTCTCACGGAGCGAGAGTGTCCGCTCGCCGGTGGGTAACCGCTCGTACGACTCGAACTCGCCGGCCTCCTCCCGATAGAGGGTCACGGGGCTCAGCTGCTCGTCCTCGGGCACCGACTCGTCTTTCAGATGGCGACGAAAGAATCGCAAGGCAGCGTCTGCGAGAAACGCGAGCTGCTCTGGGTCGTTATCGCCAGGAGACCTGATGAGGTCGTGCCCGCCGTTGTACACCAGGAGTCGCGCCTCAGCACTCCCCTCTTGTAGCCCCCGGTAGTTTGCGAAAGCCTCGTTCGGGGTAAACAGGCGGTCGTGCCAGCCGTGGATCAGCAGCGTCGCCGCGTCAATCTCCCTCAACTCCTCCTGTGGCCCCGGCGACCTCGAACGCCAGAACTCACGGAGAGCCTCGGGGGCCTCTCCGTCGACAAGCGCCGTCCGGCTCTGCTGGAGGAACTCCGGGTCCACATCCGGAACGCCGTCTTCGCCCGCGTCTCTGCCGCGACCCTCCGGGATGAGCCCCAGCGACCCGAGCACCCCGGAGGCGTACAGCGAGTAGAACCACGGCCACTTGATCACGCCGTTTGGGTCGTTCGAGAACCGCAGGTCGTGCCAGGCCCACCGCGGAATGACCGCGTCCAGGCGGTCGAGGGCCGCCGCCGCTCGCAACTGGATACCAGCCGCGTACGAGAACCCGTCCATCCCGACGACGGGATTGTCCCCCTCGCTCTCAACAGCCTGGTGGTCGGCCAGATACGTGATTAACTCCTCTACGTCATTTATGTCGTTCGGGCCGTCGACACCGACCTCTCCGCCCGACGCCCCGAACCCGCGCGAGTCGTACGTCAGGACAAAATACCCGTTACTCGCGTACAGTTCTGCGAGGGCTGTCGGCCCGTCGGTCTTGCGGTCATTCGCCCACCCGTGTGTGACCAGGACTGCCGGGAACGGCCCCTCACTGTCGGGGTTATACTCTGTCGCCGCAATCTCGGTGCCGTCAAACGAGTCTACTGTGACGTCCTCGGTCGTGTATGGTGTGTCGGAGTCCGAGTCCGAACTCGCAACAACCGGAGAACTGAACGGCGACGCCACCCCCATACTCACCGCCCCAAACAGCCCGAGATACCGGAGCATCTCGCGCCTAGATGGCTGCCTCTCTGGCATGCGATTAAACCGGTTGTGGATGACTATGCAAAAAAATCGTGCACAACCCCTACCTGAACGCACACGACCGCGGTCTCCCCTGCCCGTCGGTTGTCCTATGTCTCACCCGTGGGTGGTGGCTGACTCGTAGAGCCTGCTGCACACAGTCACCGCTTCAGGGGTCCAGCAGGCCACCTCCGGTCACTCCTCGCGCTGCCACTGCTCCCTGCGGCGCCGGTAGGTGTCGTCCTGTTTGACCCGGTCGAGATACTCGCAGTAGACCTGCGAAATCTCGTATTTCTCCTCGTCGTACCACTGCTGTGGCTCGCGCTCGACACGGGTGCCGTCGTCGTCCTCCTCGTACTTCTGTCCGCCTGGATACTTCGCGTAGCGGAGTGCCCGGGTCCACCCCATCCGCAGAAACTTCCGTGCGAGGTCCATGCCGGGAAAGTCGCCGGCCCGCCTGTACTCCTCGAACCGCTCGTAGATGGCAGCGGCCCCCTCCTCGGCGTCATCGAGGGACGCGACCCCCCAAAGCGGCAGGAGTTCGTCCTTGTACGGCTGCATCTTGAACACACCCTGTTCGCCCCGGCCAATCTCGTACTCCTCGGGGGTCTCGCGGAAATTTATGTCGTACTCGGGACCGTCCTCGGACATGCCCAACAGTAACAGTCTCACAGTCACAAGCCCGTCGCTGTGTCCGACGACCGCCGGCCCACCGTGTGCGTCCCCGCCGACGATATACCGGTCCGGGGCTACCGCCGTCACCACACCCCTCAGGCGTTTCAGCGCGCCGAGAACCGGGTGGTGAGCAGCTGACACCACGACCCTACGGGGATGGCCCCGCCTACATCTCGGGGTACTCGGTCTCCTTGCAGGTGATGAACTCGAGTAGCGCGGGCGTCCCCTGCTCGGTCCGCTCGACCCCGCGCTCGATGGCGGGGACGATGTCCTCGGGCTGTCTGACCCGCTCGCCGTAGCCGCCAAAAGCCTCGGCCATGTCGGCGTAGTTGCCCGAGATGTCCGTGGTCCCGTACCTCTCGGTCGCGGTCGGGAGCAGGTCGACCTCACAGGCCATCGAGAAGTTGTTGAACAGCACCGAGAGGATCGGGATCTCCTCGCGGACGGCGGTCTCGAAGTCCATCCCCGTCATCCCGATGGCGGCGTCGCCCCAGACGTTGATACAGAGCTTGTCGGGGTGAGCCAGCTTCGCGCCCATCGCCAGCCCGAGCCCGTAGCCCAGTTGGGTTGTCTTTCCCCAGCCGATGTAGGAAAGCGGCTCCTCGGGCTGCCAGAAGGGGGCGAGCTGGTCGCGGGGGCTGCCCGAGTCGTGGGTGATGACCGTCTCGCTCACGTCGACGGTCTTCTGGAGGTCGTTGATGACGCGGTAGGGGGTCAGGGGCACCTCGTCGGAGGTGAGTTTGTCCGCCCACTCCTCGTGGAAGGCCGCCTGCCGGTCGGCGATATCCGCGACGAGGTCGTCGTAGCGGCCCCGACCGCCCTCGACCCGGTCCTCGAGTTCCGTCGCGAGCGCCCTGAGCGTCAGCTTCGCGTCCCCGACCAGCGCGTGGTCGGCGGCCAGCCCTTTGTCGATATCGGCGGGGTCGAGCGTCGAGTGGACGACTGTGGCGTCCCCGGGCATGTCGGCGGCGTAGAGCGTCCGGGTGAACGAGCAGCCGACCCCGAACACCAGGTCGGCGGCCTCCAGATACTCCCGGACGGGTGTGGGCATCGAGCGCGCACCCACACCCAGCGAGAGCGGGTGGGTCTCGGGAATGGCGCTCTTTCCCTGGAGGCTGGTGGTGACCGGCGCCTCCAGCAGTTCGGCAACCTCCCGGAGTTCGTCCCAGGCCTCGGCGTAGTGGACCCCCTGGCCGGCCCAGATAACAGGCTCCTCGGCCCCGAGGAGGGCGTCGACTACCTCGGGCACCCGCCGGGGGTCGGGCGCCGGGCGGTTCTCGGTCGGCGGGCTGTAGGTCACGTCGCCGACCTCCTCGTCGAAGACGTCCATCGGAAACTCGACCAGCGCGGGCCGGGGACGACCGTTGCGGGCGCTGTTGAACGCCCGCCGGACCGCGTTGACCGCCTCGTTGGGGTCGGTGACCTGCTCGCAGGTCTTTGTCACCTCGCCGTAGTTGTCCGAGGCGTCGAAGTTGGGGTCGACCTCGGTCTTGCTGCGCTCGTAGCCCATCGGCAACACCACCAGCGGGACCGAATCGCCGTAGGCCTGTGCCACGCCGGCAAAGGCGTTCTCGGCACCGGGGCCAAACTGCATACAGAAGACGCCGATCTCCTCGCCGGCTGTGGTACGAGAGAGGGCATCGGCCATGTGAAGCCCTACCCGCTCCTGGCGGACGGGGACCGGCCGGATACCGACGGCCGCGGCGGCCTCGATGATCGGGTTGATCGGGTAGGTAAACAGGTACTCGACACCCTCCTGCTTGAGCGTGTGTGCAACGGCCTGGGTGACGTTCATGCGCCCACCTGTGTCGGGTCGTCGCATAACTGTTGGGACGCCGGGGGCCGGGGGCCGGGGGAGACGCGGAACGGCGGCCGTCACCCGGACTCGGGGATAGGACTAAGACGGCGCCGCCGGAGGGTGGGGTATGGGACGGATCGACAGTGACGCGCTCGAGCGGTTTGCGGCTCTGACGCTGGCGAAGACAGGCACAGAGATGTCGGTCGCGGAGACCGTCGCGGCCTCGCTGGTCGGGGCGGACCTCCGGGGCCACCCCTCACACGGCGTCCAGCTCATCCCCGACTACTTCGAGTGGGCCTTTGACGGCCACCTCGAACCGGAGGCGAGCCACGAGGTCGTCGCCGACCGGGGGGGAACGATTCACGTCGACGGTAACCACACGTTCGGTCACGCGGTCGCCCGGACGGCCACCGACCTCGCCGTCGACCGCGTGACCGAAGGGGGCCACCCGTCGGTGACCGTCGGGCTCCGAAAGGCAACCCACATCGGCCGGGTCGGCTGGTTCGCCGAGCAGGCCGCCGCGGCCGGGCTGGGCTTCGTCGGCTTTACGAACATGACCTCCGGTGACCCGGTTGCGCCGGCCGGCAGCGCCGAACGACGCTTTGGCACCAACCCGCTGACCTTCGGGCTACCCGGCTTCGACGCGCTCGACCACCACGTGGTCATGGATATGGCGACCAGCCAGGTGGCCTACGGGAAGGTCAACGTCCGGCAGATGGCCGGGAAGGCCGACTCGATCGACCCCGAGTGGACCGTCGACGAGGCCGGCGAACCGGTGCTCGACCCCGACGAGTTCAACGAGGAGGAACGGGGGGCACTGGCACCACTCGGCGGCCAGACGGCAGGATACAAGGGGACAGGGCTGATGCTGGTTGCGGAGCTGTTTGCGGCGACCTGGAGTGACAGCCCCGTCACCCCTCAGCCCGGCTCCCGCTACGAGAACGCCGCAGCGTTCACGGT
>JBLGCN010000185.1:0-5037 GCA_047617405.1 Natronomonas sp. | reverse complement strand
CCGCTGTCGGCGGTCAAAAGCGTCGCCACGACCCGGAGTGTCGTCGATTTGCCCGCGCCGTTGGGGCCGACGAGCCCGAATATCTCGCCGGGCGCCACCTCGAAGCTGACGTCACGGAGCGCCTGGATGTCGCCGTATGACTTGCGGAGTGACTGGACTGAGAGGACCGGCTCGGTCATGCCTGTCCGACCGGTCGGTCCCGGTCAGCTTATAAGCGGTCACAGCGTTGCCGAGCCTGCAACCCCGCCCGCGCCGGGGACGGCCGTCGGGGAGCGGACCGGTCAGTCGGCAAAGGCCGAGAGCACACCCTGCCCGTCGGTGGCGCCGATGTCGGCGAGCGTGGCCCGTTCGGGGTGGGGCATCATCACCGCGACGGTCTCGCGCTCGCCGGTGAGGCCCGCGACCGCGCCCTTCGAGCCGTTGGGGTTGGCGCCGTCGGTCACTGTGCCGGCCTCGTCACAGTACCGGAACAAGACCCGGTCGTCGTCCTCGAGAGCCCCCAGCCGGTCGTCGTCGACCTCGAACCGGCCCTCGCCGTGGGCGACCGGGAGTTCGAGCACCTCACCCAAATCGTAGGCGCGGGTCCAGGGCGTGTCGGCGTTCTCCACCCGGACGTGGACGCGCTCACACTGGAAGCGGGCGCTCTCGTTGGTGGTGAAGACACCGGGCGTGAAGTCGGCCTCACAGCCGACCTGGGCGCCGTTACACACACCCAACACCGGCGTCCCCTCCTCGGCGGCCGCCCGGACCTCCGTCATGACCGGCGAGCGGGCCGCCATCGCCCCCGCCCGGAGGTAGTCGCCGTAGGAGAACCCGCCGGGGAGCACCACACCGTCGGTGTCCTTGGGGAGGCCGTCCTCGTGCCAGACCAGGTCGGCGTCGACACACAGCGACCCGAGCGCCCGGACCGTGTCGCGGTCACAGTTCGAGCCGCCAAACTGGACGACAGCAACCGTCATGCGTCGTGTTCGGCGACCGCGACCTCGTAGTCGTGGAGCGTCGGGTTCGCGAGGAGCTGTTCGGTCATCTCCGTGACCCGCTGTTCCGCGCTGGAGCGGTCCGCGGCGTCGAGGTCGACCTCAAACTGGTCGGCCGAGCGAAGGTCCTCGAGGTCGAACCCGAGTCGCTCTAGCGAGCGCTGGGTGGTCTCGGCCTCGGGGTCAAGCACCCCCCGCTTGAGCCGGACGGTGACGGTGGCGGTGTAGGCGGTCATCGGTTGATACCCGGCCGGCGCGGTCGAAAACGCTTGCGGTTCCCCGGCCCAGTCGCCGTTACGCCCGGTCAGGGGGCGCGAGCGCGCGCCAGACGCCGACTCACCGGTTCGGGGGGCGGTGGAAGTCCGAGCCGACAGGGAGGGTCCCGCTCCCATCCGCGAGCCCGGAAACGAACGTTTTTGTCCGGCGACGGTCAGCTATCCGACAACGATGACTGACATGGGGTGGCGACCGTGACGAGCGAGTTCACCGAGATCACCGTCGTCGGCGAGGACGACACGGGACTCATCGCCGAGGTGACGACGGTTTTGTTCGAGCGCTCGATCAACATCGAGGACCTCGACCAGGCCGTCCGGGAGGGGGTCTTCCGGATGACGATGCACGTCGACACGGGTGAGATGGTCTGCACCCAACAGAAGCTCCGGGAGGACCTGGCCGAACTCGGCGACGAACTCGGTGTCGACGTGCAGGTCCGGTTCCCGGCCGACCGGGAGACCAGCCGGCTGGCCGTCCTCGTCACGAAGGAGTCACACTGTCTGGAGGCCATCTTCGAGGCCTGGGCCTCCGGCGACCTGGACGCCGAGGTCAGCGTCGTCATCGGGAACCACCCCGACCTCCGGCCGCTGGCCGAGAAGTACGAGGTCCCGTTCCACGATATCGGCGACGAGAAGGGGACCCCCGACGAGGCGGAGTTACTCGACCTGCTCGCCGAGTACGAGGTCGACCTGGTCGTCCTGGCCCGGTATATGCGCATCCTCAGCCCGGACGTTGTCTTCCGGTACGAGAGCCGGATCATCAACGTCCACCCCTCCCTGCTCCCCTCCTTCCCCGGCGCGGAGGCCTACCTCCAGGCCCTGGAGGAGGGTGTCCGGGTCGCCGGTGTCACCGCCCACTACGTGACGACGG
Source organism: Natronomonas sp. (assembly GCA_047617405.1). Taxonomy (GTDB): domain Archaea; phylum Halobacteriota; class Halobacteria; order Halobacteriales; family Haloarculaceae; genus Salinirussus. The sequence continues at coordinate 2,917 of JBLGCN010000185.1, read as the reverse complement.
ACCTCGACCAGGGGCCGATCATCGCCCAGCGGGCGTTCAATGTCCCACAGGACCCCGAGGTCGACGCCGAGGACCTCCGGCGGACCGGCCAGCCCCTGGAGGCCGATGCCCTGCTGGAGGCCATCGACCTCCACCTCAGCGACGAGGTGACGGTCCACCGCGGGCGCACCCGACTTCGCAATCCCGAGGAGAGCAACGCCCAACTGGGCGCGCCCGATGAGCTCGACGACCTGATCCCCGACCGCCCTGTCGACGGGCTGGGCGAACTCGTGGCCGAACAGGACGGGGAAGTCGAGGCCGACGACTGACCGATAATAAGGCCGCGTTCCCGGCCGCTACAGCTCCCGGACAGCCCGGACCGCCTCGTCCAACCCGGGCGCGTCGAAGGCCTCCTGTCCGATGTAGGCGTTCGCCCCGGCACAGTACAGGTCGCTGGCGACCCGGATAACGCTGCTCGCCAGCGGGTCGGGCGCGCGGCCACACAGCCCCCTCCAGTCGGCGAGTCCGCGCTCGTCGGCCTCGCGTTTGGCCTCGCCGACCGCCTCGACCCACCCCGGTTGTGTCCGCCTGTGGTGCTGGCGGAGCACCTCCTTCGAGACCTGCTGGCCGTCATAGGCAAACCGGTTCTCGTCGAAGGTGCCGACGACGTCCGCCACCAGTAGGTCGCCGTCGTGATAGACACACTCGATTTTCCCGTCCTGGTGGACGAAGCCGGCTTCGGCCGCCCGTTCGGTGAGGACGCGGTTGACCTCGCGGGCCAGTGCCTCCAACTCCGCGAGGTCGGCCGCGCCCGCGACCCGGTTGGCCGCCGCGTGGTCGAGATACCGGTCCTGCTCCTCGTATTTCGTGGAGAACTCAACGACCGCCTCGGGCAGGTCCACCGCCTCCTCAGGCCAGGAGCCGTGGTCGAGGTCGTGGTCCCCCGGGTCCGTCCGGGAGCGAAGTGACGACCCGACACCCACCCGGTTCCGGAAGACGAGTTCCAGAGGAACGACGTAGTTCGACCCCGCGGCGTCGTGGTAGGCGTCGTAGTCGTACCCTGTGCGCTCCTCGAAGGGGAGGTCCGGCACCTGCGCCAGGTTGATTGCCATCTCCCGTGGCGTGGTCCCACGGCCCAGCGCCGTGTCGATGTCGACGGCCGCCCTGTCGTCACCGTCACCGGCGACGACCCCCCGGTAGTGGGTCGGGACACCCGCCGCCTCCAGCAACTCGAAGTTGAACGCACCCATCGTACACAGCGAGGCGCCCTTCCCGGGGACCTCGTCGGGCATCTTCCCCCAGTCGAAGACGCTGTAGTCGTCGGTGAACTCAAAGCTCCCGCGGCCGAGGGCCTCCGCACCGGCGGGCTTCTCGACCCGAACGCGCTTCACGCTGGTCATACCCACAGGTCGCCCGTCCGGAAAAGAAACGTTCCGGTCTCAGCCGTCGGTACGGCCGCGAGCGGGCCGGGCACGACTCACGGCTCGAGGAACGCGAGCAGTCGGTCGGTCACCGCCCGCGCCGACTCGACGTGGGCGAGGTGACGGCCCTCGACAGGGAGAAACTCCCCGCGTGGCAGCCCCTCCGCGAGCGCCCGGCTGTCCGCCTCGGAGACGACCGGGTCGTCGACACCCCGGAGGACCAGCGCCGGCACGGTCACCTCGTACAGCGGGACGCCCCCAAAGCCCAGCCACGCTGTGGCCTGTGCCTCGAAGCCCTCGCGGTCGGCGTCGTCGTCGGCCCGCCACGCACAGACCCGGTCGACGACCCCGGGATTCGACTCCCGGAAGCCCGGCGAGAGCGCCCCGTCAAGTGACTCACGGCAGGCGCCTGTCTCACCGGGCGGGGCGTGCAGGCTACGGAGCGCCGCCCCGTCGACGGCCTCGCCGGTCGGCCCGGTCCCGAACAGGGCCAGCGAGCGGGCCCGGTCGTGCTCGTGGGCGTAGGCGAGCGCGACGACCCCGCCGAGTCCGGCGCCGACGAGACCGGCGGCGTCGACGCCCGCGTCGGCGAGTATCGCCTCCAGGTCCGCCACGAGCGTCCTCACGTCGTAGGGGCCAGCCGGGGCGTCCGACCGCCCGGTCCCCCGGTGGTCGTAGACGACGGTCTCGTGGGGGCCCGCAAGCCGGTCCTGAAACCCCCACTGCCAGGCGCCGTAGCCGGCGTCACCGACGAAGGCGACGGGGTTGCGGTCGCCCTGGCCCGCGCCACGCGTCTCGTAGTGCAGTCCAACGCCGTCACGGACGGTTCGCGGCATTCAGGCGTTTAGCTTCTGTTTGAGGATGTCAGGGGCATCCTCGAGTGCCGCCGCCAGCGCGTCGGCGTCGGGGCCGCCACCCTGTGCAAAGTCCGGCGGGCCACCGCCGCCGCCGCCGACACGGGCGGCGAGTTCACCAACCACCTCACCCGCGTCGACGCCGACACCGTCGGGGACCGCGACGACGAACTGTGCGCCGCCGGACTCGCCTTGCTCGTCCGACGAACCCCCGCTCGCGTCGCTCGTGGGGACGCCGTCGGGCGCCGAACCCAGCACCGCAACCGTCCCCTCCGCGACGATTGCGTTGGCGGTCGCCCGGAGTTCGTCCATGTCGCCGTCGAGCCGCTGAACGACGGCGGTCGCGTCACCGAGTGACACCTCCTCGCCGGCACCGCCCCCGGCGCGGGCGTCCGCGAGGTCCTGCTTCAGTTCCTCGATACGCTTGCCCCGTGCCTTCCACTCCTCAAAAAAGCGACGGGCGGTCTCGGGCACCTCCTCCGGGCTGACATCGAGTATCTCGGCGGTGTCGGCGAGGGCGTTCTCCGTCTCCTGGGTGACCCCGACCGCGGCCTCGCCGGCCGCGTAGGTCAGCCGAACCACACCGTCCTGCACCCGCTCGGTGCCGCGCAGCTTGATCGCCCCGATGTCGCCGGTCCGGGAGACGTGGGTGCCGCCACAGGC
>JBLGCN010000184.1:0-5045 GCA_047617405.1 Natronomonas sp. | reverse complement strand
CGTCCACAGCCGCTTCCGGCGGTCACGACAGGCCTCGCCGCGGTCACGCTGGCGGGGCTCGCGTACGCGACCGGATACCTGCTGGTCTAAGCGGTACGCTTTCAGGGCTCGCCGCCGAGCGAAGCGCATGGAGGAGACGGCCATCGACCGCCTGCTGCGCGACGAACGCCTCAACGCGGTGCTCGGGTGGGTTGTCGCCGCCGGGGTCGGGCTCACCGCCGTCGGCTCTGTGCTGGCCGGCGACCTGCTGTGGGGTGTGTTCGCCGCCACAGTCGCCATTGTGATGCTCCTGCCGCCGCTGGTTTTTGCGGACCCTGGGGTGATGCTCCCCTGGGAGGTGCTCGTACTCGCCGGGCTGCCGGTCCTGGGGCGGAGTGTCGCCACCCTCCAGGTGGCCAGTCGGGTGGGGACCTACCTCTCGGTGGCCGCGCTCGCGCTGATCGTCGCCGTCGAACTGCACGCGTTCACCGCGGTCTCGATGTCACCCTCGTTCGCGGTGGCGTTTGTCGCGGTGGCCACGATGGGTGTCGCGGGGGTGTGGGCTGTCCTCCGGTGGACGGTCGACCTCTGGCTGGGCACCGGGTTCCTGCTTGACCCTACGCTGAGCGAACACGCCATTGAGCGGGGCCTGATGCTCGAGTTCGTCGCCTCAACCGTGGCGGGCGTGCTCGCGGGGGTCGTCTTCGAGTTCTACATCCGCCGCCGGGCGGGGGTCCGGCGTCGACTGGGGGTTGACTGATGCGCTGCCACGGCCGGGGGGACCCATGACGCTTCGCGACCGATTCGGGGTCGGCCGGCGCCGACAGAAACAGGCCGCCTGGGCAATGGAGGCCGGACTGGTCGGTATCCTCCTTGCCGGGCTTTACCAGGGCTCGACGACGGTCGTCGTCAACGCCGGGGTCGGGCTGGTCGTCACGCAGTTGCCGCCGGTGCTCGAACGCGACTACGGCATCCCGATGGACCCGGCGCTGACGCTGTGGATCACGAGTGCGGTCTTCCTGCACGCCGTTGGCGTCCTCGGGTTACCAGGGAGTGAGACGAATCTCTACGGCTCGGTTCCGTGGTGGGACCACCTCACGCACGCGCTCTCGGCTTCCGTCGTCGCGGGCGCCGGGTACGCGACCGCACGCGCCGTTGACGCTCACGCCGACGATATCGTGTTGCCGCCACGGTTCACCTTCGTCTTTATTCTCCTGTTCGTGCTCGCCTTTGGCGTGTTCTGGGAGGTCATCGAGTTCGCGCTTGGCGAGGCGGCGCGTGCGGCGGGCAACCGTGCGCTGCTCACTCAGTACGGGCTCGACGACACGATGCTCGACCTGGTCTTCGACACTATCGGCGCTGTTATCGTCGCGGTCTGGGGGACCGCCCACCTCACCGATGTCGCCGGCTACATCGAACGGCAACTGGACGCCCGGGAGTCGGGCTGACTTTACCCTGCCCCCTCCAAACACGATGAGATGGTCCTTGGGACGGTCACGACACTGCTCGTCGGCGCCGTGTTCGGGCTCGCGCTCGCGGCCCCGCCGGGCCCGATGAACGCCGTCATCGCCGAGGAGAGCGTCGTCTACGGCTGGCGGGCCGGCTTTACCGCCGGTCTCGGCGCGATGACCGCCGACATCGCGTTCTTTCTGCTCTCGGTGGCCGGGGTGGTGGCTGTCGTCGACCGCGTCCCGCTGTTGCGGGCAGGGATGGTCGGGGTCGGCGGCCTCCTGATGCTCTATTTCGCCTACGGCGCCGCCCGCGACGTGACGGGCACGCTCGCCCCCGAGGGGTCGACCGGGCGGAGTGCGGGCTTCCGGAAGGCGCTGGTGTTGGCGCTGACGAACCCATACCAGGTCGTCTTCTGGCTCACCGTCGGCGTTGGACTCCTCCAGCCGGGGACCGTGGACGTGCTCGCGGAGCTTCCTGCCGTTGGCGACGCACTGACTGGTCTGCTGGTCGTCCGGACCGGGAGCCCGGCGCTGCTTGTAGGGCTGTTCGGGGGGATTGTCGTCTGGATTGTCGGGTTTCCGGCGCTGCTCGTGGCCGGGACGCGACGTGTCGAGCGGGCGACACCGGTCGTCACCGGGGTGAGTGCGGTGGTGCTCGCGGGCTTTGGGCTTGCCTTCCTCTGGGACGCCACACGTCTGTTGCTGTGAGCCGTGTCGAGGGGGACCGGAAGTTCCGCGTCGGTTACTCCGGGCCGATATCGGCAACCTCATCCTCGAGCCACTCCTGGAACCAGACAACCCGTTTGAGCCGCTGGTGGGCGATATCGTAGGCGGTCTGGCTCTCGATGCGGTCCTTTGCGTCCTGGCCACGCTCGAACACCCGGCCGACCATCTCGGCGGCGTCCATGTGGGTGCGGGACTCGTAGCCCATCCGCAACAGCATCAGCGCCGCGCCGTTTGCCCCCACCTTGTCGAGGACGTCCGCCTCGATGAGACACTGCGTCTCCAGGGGCAGATTCGTCAGGTCGCCCTGGTAGGAGTGGTCCCGGACGGCGGCACAGACCTGGTCGACAAAGGAGTCCGGGTAGTCACAGTGTGCGGTGAGATACTCCCGGGCGAGCCGGGCACCCTCCTCGGCGTGGGCGTCCTGCTTGACTTCCAGCTTGGCAATGTCGTGAAAGAGGGCGGCCACACGGGTGATATCGACGTTTGCCCCTTCGGCCTCGGCGATCTCAGCCGAGAGGTCGACCACGTTCAGGATGTGATTGAACCGGTACTCGGCGGAGTGCCAGGGGTACCACCGCATCCGCCCGCCTTCCTCCTCGCTCTCGACACTCGCGGTCAGGTAGTCACGGACGAACCCCTCCATCGCCGCGAACTCGGCGTCGGAGACGGGCGACTCTCGGATCTCAACACCCACGATACCGCCTCCAAACGATGCGTACGTTGTTCATCTTGCTTATCGGAAGGTCTGTTTGACTCTTTAGCGTTACGACAACGGGGTGAACACTGTCCGAACGGGCAGACCGGAACACACGGCTGACAGTTGACAGAAGCCAACGTACTGGGGTCCGAGCCACGGTCCGCAGGTGGTGGGCCTTTATTAGGATGCCGTTCATTCGGTCCAGTATGAATATCCGTACCGCAACGCCAGGGGACAAACCCGCGATCCGGGATGTTGTGCGGCGGTCGATGCAGGCGTCGTACTCGCTTGACCCAAAGACGATCGTCGGGGCCATCCAGGAGTGGTACGACGAGGAGCGGCTGACGGCGGTTCTCGAGGACGACGGGAAGCTGTTGCTGGTGGCCGAACGTGACGACCAGGTCGTCGGCTTTACCGACAGCGTCATCACGGGCGAAGGGACCGCCGAGTTACTGTGGCTCCACGTCGACCCGGACTACCGAAGCGAGGACTACGGGAAACAGCTGTACGAGGCCACCCGTGACCGGCTGGCCGGCCGCGGTGCCACCACCCTCCGGGGGCGCGTGCTCGCCGACAACGCCGACGGCAACGCCTTCTACGAGCGCCAGGGTCTGACGAAGGTCGGCGAGACCGAGGTGGAGGTCGACGGGACCCCTCACGTCGAGAACATCTACGCCGAGGACGAACAGCCCCGTCTCGAGGCTGTCGAGGGTGACGGCCGGACGGTCTATGTCGACCACGAGGACCAGGAGCGGGGGTCGGTGGCGCCGTTTGACGTTGTCTACACCAACGAGGACGGCGAGGACCTCTACGGCTACTGGTGTTCGAACTGCGAGCGGCTCTCGAACGCGATGGACCCGATGGGGCGGATCCAGTGTGACGCCTGCGGGAACGCCCGCAAGCCCACGCGGTGGGACTCGGCGTACATGTAGGCGTAGGCAGGGGCGACTGACACCCCCGACCGGCTCTCAGAACCGGATCTCGACGTCTTCCTCCGCGACCTCCTCGGAAACCTCCTCGTGGAGCTGTTCCATCTCCGCCCGGTTTTCGGCGATACCGGTGGTCACGAGCAGGCGAAGCGCCCGGGAGACCGTCAGGTCGACGGCGTGGAACTCCTCCTCGGGGACGAACAGTAGACGGCCCTGTGTCGGGTTGGGGCTGCCCGGCATGTAGACGTTGTAGGTCTCCGTGTCGGGCGGGGAGGCGGCGTCGGAGGTCTCGGCGGTAACAAAGCCAAACGAGTAGACGCCGGTGCGGGGGTACTCGACGAGGACGACGCTCTCGAAGCGACTCTCCCGGCGGGTCAGCGCATCCGAGACCTGCCGAACACCGTTGTACACGACGCTCAGGATCGGGACCAGCCCGATCAGCCGGTCGACCACCCCAAAGACGTATGCGCCGGCACTGCGCTGGGCCAGATACCCCAGGACGACGATGACCACCACCAGAGAGGCCAGCGCTACCGCCTCGGCGACGATGTCGATGCTCCCGGTGAGCGAGCGGAGCCCGGTGCCATCGATGAGCGGGGCCAGGAAGCCGCGTATCCAGCCGAAGACGAACTGGAAGGCGATGACCGTCACCACAAGCGGGGCGACGAGCGCGACCCCGGCGACAAGACTCGTCCTGACCGTCCTCAGTACTCCCATGAACCAGGCCCGGCCGAGCCAATAAAAAGCGTGGCGCTACTCCCTGTCGAATCGGTTGATATACCAGGGTGGCGGCCGGACTCCAACCTCCCCGAACGAGCCGTAGGAGACCGAGGTCTCGACGGTCGCCCGGTTGTCGCCGCTGACGAAGTCGTAGCTGGCCGAGAGGTTGTGGACCACCCCGCGGTTGTCGACCAGCGCGACAGCGGTGTAGTTCCGGGTAAACGTGCTGGGAAACGGCCGCGGTGTCCCGGTGGCGACGATGCGGTACAGCCGGCGACCGTCACGCTCGACCGTTCCCGTCAGCTCGGTCTCGGGCGTAGAGAGATACCGGTCGACGACCTCGGTACGAAACGTCTCCGGAAGCGGGCCGACAGAGCCACTGACCGGTGCCGACCGAAACGAGGTGTTACCGTACAGCGGGGCGGCGACGTACCACTCACCGTCGGTGAAGTAGACACCCGCACGCCTGGTGGTGCCGTCGTCACTCCGCAGGGTTGCCCGCGACCGGTAGGTGTCCCCGGCAACGGCGAACATCGAGCTGTG
>JBLGCN010000183.1:0-5106 GCA_047617405.1 Natronomonas sp. | reverse complement strand
GTATCTGGAAGATGAGCGCGAACATCCCCAGCATCAGGATGATCAGGTCGAAGGTCTCAGCGAGCCCGAAGGCGATGTTGGCGACCGGCTGGGAGTAGCCGAGGAAGTAGGTGAAGATCACCGGGAGGACCAGGAAGTACGCAAAGCCGAGGCCAACCGCCGCCAGCACGAGGCTGGTCGGCACCGACGAGAGGTAGTACCGGCGCTCGTTGGGGAACAGCCCCGGGCGCATGAACAGGTAGGTCTGGTAGACGAACACGGGCAGGCCGATGACAAACCCGGCCAGCGAGGCCATCTTCAGCCGCGCGAGGACGAGCGCCAGCGGCTGGTAGACCCGGGGGCAGGCACCGCCGGTCGCCCCGGGACCGGTGGCGTTGGCAACCAGGGTCGCGTTCCGGACCGTCCCGTTGGGGAAGGTCGCCTGGATGACGGTCCCGTTGGGGTAGGTGCGGTTCAGCAGTGTCGGGTGTGGCACGATCCCGCGAAGGCTCGTCCCGTTTGGAAGGGTGGCCTGGAGGGCGGTCCAGTCCGGCGCGGTCGCGAAGGTGCCGGTCGCGTTGACCGTCGCGTTTGTCCCGTTTGCCGCCGCGGCCGCGACCGGCTGACAGGCCTCGACCGACCCCGGGAGAAACGAGTACCACAGGAAGTTGATCAGCCGGTCGGCGAAGGGGAAGATGACGGCACTGACAAGCGCCATCACCACGACGACAACGGCCAGCCGGCGGACCATCTCCTCGATGTGTGCCGTGAGCGGCATCTCCTCGTCGTCCGGCGCACCGCCCTCACCCCCACCCAGCATGCCGCCGGGGTCGCCGCCGCCCCCGCCGGCACCGGTAGCGGCCCCGGCACCGGCGCCAACAGGTGTCTCCCCGCCGACCCCTCCCACCGGGTCCGCCTCCTCGGGGGCCGGCGCGTCGCTCGGGCGTGTCCCGCCGGGGGCCTCCGGGACGTCCTCCGGGCTCGGGTTCTCGATGCCCGACGTGTCCTCATCACCGGCCCCGTCGGCCTGCGCCGCTCGGTCCGCCGTCGGGCCGGGCTGTTCCGGACCGTCATCGGTCACCGGACTGCCGGGGTCCGAAACCTCGGCCTCCTCAGGGAGTTCCCAGCCGTTCCACTCGGTCAGGGTGTCGTCGTCCGGCGGGTCGCCGTCGTCCACCCGCTCGGCGTCCTGTGAGCCGTCGCCGGCAGGCGGGGCGGTGTCGGGCACCGTCATCCGGGCGTCAGGGCTCCCGGACTCATCGGACTCCCGCGCCGGGGGCTGTTCGTCAGCGTCGTTACCCCCGTCCCGGTCGGCGGCGTCGGAGGCGGGTTTGCCGTGTGCCCGCTCGGCGTCTAGGGCTGAGCGCTCCCTCTCCGTCGTTCCGTCCGGGTCCCCGGCCGGTTCGTCGGCCGAACCGGCGTCCTCGTCGGGGTCCCTCTCGGTCATCGGGCGCGGGTTTGCGAGCGCCGCTTGTAAGCCTTCTCTTGCGGGGCGAGCGTAACGCAATAGATTGATAACGCACAATCAGCAAACAATCACGATACTAATGTCGGGTGCGCTCGACGAGGACACCGTTCGCACGGTCAACCGCGGTCGCGAGACCGTCGGTGCGATGCTGTCCTCGGCACAGGGTCACCTCCAGAAGATCTTTATCCTCTTTGTGCTCGTGCTCGTCGGGACCATCTGGGCGCTCCAGACGTTCGTCTGGGACCTGCTCAAACAGGACCTGCTCTTCGAGCAGATGAACCTGACAACCGCCGAAGCAACGGAGATCGTCGCCGTCACGCCCTTCGACGTCATCCTGTTGCAGGTGAAAGTCGGGCTCATCGTCGGCGTGGTCGCCTCCCTGCCCGTCCTGCTGTACTACTCGCGGGGCGCGCTGAAACGCCGGGGGGTCTGGCCCGACGGGCCGGTCTCCCGCTGGAAGGTCGTCGCGGCCGGCGGCCTCGCCCTGGTGCTTTTCGCCGGCGGGCTGGCCTACGGCTACGAGTTCTTCTTTCCGGTCATGTTCAACTTCCTGGCGGAGAATGCGGTCAACGCCGGCTTCGAGCCGACCTACTCCATCGTCAAGTGGACCGAGTTTATCCTGTTTTTGACCCTCTCCTTTGGCCTCGCGGCACAGCTTCCCCTGGCGATGAGTGGGCTGGCGCTGTTGGGTGTGGTCCGTTACGAGACCTTCCGGGACAACTGGCGCTACGCCATCCTCGGCATCTTTGCCGTCGGAGCACTGTTCTCCCCGCCCGACCCGTTCACCCAGATCATGTGGGCGGTCCCGCTGGTAACGCTGTACGGGTTCAGCCTCGGGGTGACGAAGTTCGTTGTACTCACCGCCCGGGCCGGGGCCACCGTCCCGGTCCGGACCGTGGTCCGCAGGCGCTGGAACGTCCTCGCCGGCGTCCTCGTCCTCGCGGGCGGGGTGACCTACGCACATCTCACCCGCGGCGGGCTCGCGGCCACGAACGACCTGCTCGGGGTGGTCGGCTCGCGCTACCGGTTCCCGACCGCCGGCGAACTCGGTGTCGCCGGGTTGTCGCCGGCCGTCACCGCCGCCGCCGTCGCTGCCGGTGTTGCCCTGTTGGTCGCGCTCGTTGTCCTCTTCTATCTCCGGATCAAGGCACTGGAGTCCGACGCCACCGACGCGCTCGCCGGCGGGACCACCACCGTCGCCGACGCCGAGGCGACCGCCGGGGAGACGGTCGCGAGCGTCGGCGAGCCGGCGAGTATCGATATCGACGCGCTGAGCGCCCCGGCAGTGCGTGCGGCGCCGCCGGAGGCCTTTGCCGACCTCTCGGAGGCGGAGGCACTGGAACACGCCGAGCGGGCTATGGCGGACGACAACGCCGAGAAGGCCGAACTTATCCTCGAACGGTTCGACGAGGCCGAGGACATCGAACCGGAGGACGGGCCCGACGAGGGCGGGGGGTCGGACCCCATCACCTCGACGGCGGCGGGGATGGCCGACGCCTTCACCGAGGAGGAGACTACCGAGGAAGATATCGGCGGCTACTACTACGACATCCGCTTCATCCTCGACTCGCTGACCTCGAAGGCCATCTGGATCGTCGCGCTGTTCATGACCGTCCTGGGGGGCTCGTTCGTCTATCTCTACTCCGGGGGGATCGGCGATATCAAGGACGCCTTCCTCAGGAGCATGCCCCAGGGGCTGGCAGCGGAGGTGGATATCGTCACCCTCCATCCTGTCGAGGCACTCATCTTCGAGGTGAAGTTTTCGGTGCTGCTGGCGGCTGTGGCCGTCCTCCCGCTGGTCATCTACTTCGCGTGGCCGGCGGTCGAGGAGCGGGGGATCACCACCGGCGACCGTAGCATCCTGGGCGCCTGGGGTGGCACCGTCATCCTCACGCTGGTCGGCGGCACCCTGGCCGGCTTCTTCTACATCGCGCCGGCCATTATCGGCTTTCTCGCGACGGACGCGCTGACCTCGGCGATGGTGATCGCCTACCGGATCAACAACTTCGGCTGGCTGGTCATCTTCACCACCGTCGGGGTCGGACTCCTCGTCGAGATCCCGGTGACGATGGTCCTCTTTCACCGCGGCCGGATCGTCTCCTACACCACGTTTCACCGGTACTGGCGGGTTGCCGTGACCGGCTTCTTCGCCGTTGCCGGTCTCGTCTCGCCGAAAGGCGTGTTCACGATGCTCATCCTCGCCATCCCCGCCGCCTTTGCCTACGGGGCTGGGCTCGGGTTGCTGTGGCTGTATACCCGGGTCACCGGCACCCGCACGCCGGAGACACAGGGCGAGGTCGCGGACTAACAGTCAGGGTGACAGGCCGGCCCGTAGGACAGCCCGGCAACCGACCGGACCTGCAGTTTTATCAGCCGGGACAGCGACCGGTGAGACGATGCTCGTCATCCACGCCAGCATGCCACTCGACCCGGAGCACCGTGACGAGGCACTCGACCGGATTGCCGACCTCGCCCGGACGGTCCGCGAGGAGGAGGACGGTGTGCTCGACTACCGTGCAACGACGGACGTCAACGACCCCAATGTCGTCCGGTTTGTCGAGCGCTACGAGGACGAACAGGCGCTTGCCACCCACTCACAGACCGACCACTACCAGGCCTTCGCCGAGGCGCTCCCGGGGTGGCTGGCCGGCGAGCCCGAGGTGTTGCGCTTCGATGTCGACGGGATGTCCGAGCTGGACCTCTGAGGACCGGTTCGGAACGACCGCCGTGTCCGGAACTGCCCGCGAGAGCGACCGCTCACACCAGAAAGGAGAGCGGTGCGGTTTTACTCTCAGCGGGAGTATCCCCGTCAATGACCGTCTCAGTGTCCCGGCCGACAGCCCGTAATACCGCCCTCTGTGTGTCCGCGGCCCGGCCCGCCGGGACACCCCGTGCGACAGCCGGCGTCGAGCTGTCACACCGGGGGCGGCGGGCGGGTCGGGGCGCCTGAGCGATGACGGGTAGGGGGACACTCCCCGTCCCACGGCTGGTCCTGGTCGCGCTCTTTGTCACCGCGCTGGTCACCTCGCAGGTGACCGCCGCAAAGCTCGTCGGGGTCCGGCTTCCCGCCGCGCTGCCGGTTGCGGGCGAGACGCTACTCGTTCCGGCGGCCGCCTTCGCGTACGCGGTGACCTTCTTCGCCTCGGACTGTTACGCCGAACTCTACGGGCGGCAGGCGGCGACCAGACTCGTCAACGTCGCCTTCCTGATGAACTTCGTGCTGCTGGGGCTGGTCTGGCTGGCGGTGGCGGCGCCGGTGTTTGCGCCGGCGTCGCCGGTCAACCAGACGGCCTTCGCCCAGGTGCTCGGCGCGAGTGCCGGGGTCGTGGTCGGTAGCCTGCTGGCCTATCTCGTCAGCCAGAACTGGGACGTGTTCGTCTTCCACCGGATCCGGGCGTACACCGGCGGCGAGCGGCTGTGGCTGCGCAACCTCGGCTCGACGCTGACCAGCCAGCTGATCGACACGCTCATCTTCATCACTGTCGCGTTCGTCGGCTTTCAGGGGCTGTCACTCGGGGACGCAGCCGGGCTGGTCGTCGGCCAGTACGTCGTCAAGCTCGGGGTAGCCGTGCTCGATACCCCGTTTGTCTACGCCGTGGTTGCCGCGGTTCGCGCCCGCGAGGACGAACCGAACCCGGCGGGGGGGCCCCCCCCCGGAG
>JBLGCN010000182.1:0-5114 GCA_047617405.1 Natronomonas sp. | reverse complement strand
CGGACCCGCCGACCCCGGACTGAACCGGGGCGTCGTCGATAGCCTCGTACACCGTGGCGAGCGCGCGCACGTCGTCCTCGCAGTACGCCTCCAGGCGGTCCCAGTCGGGCTCCCAGCGCTCCTCACCCGGGGCGGCGCCGGTCGCGGCCTCCCGCCAGCGGGTGTACGCCCGTGCGGCAGTTGCCCCGTCGACGCCGTCGGTGTGGGGCTCCCACCCGAGGGCCTGCGCGACGGCCTCGAGCCTGTTCGAGCGCCCGGGTAAGACGGCGTTGTTGTTGTTGCGCGCCCAGTACAGTAGGTCGAACGTCCGGCGTGACTCCCACTCCTCGAGCCGGTCGGGGCAGTGTTCGCGGAACTGCTCGGTGAGGATGTCGAAGTCGAAGCTGTAGCCGTTCCACGCGACGAGCGGGCGTGACCGCGGAATACCCTGTAACCACGTGGCGAACGCGTCGAGATGTGCGGCGGGGTCGGCCAGGGTCTGCTGGCGGAACGGGTAGTACGAGCCGCTGTCGGCGTCGCCGTTGAGCACGCCCACCAGCCACGCGACGGAGGCTCCCAGCCCGTCGGTTTCGATGTCGATGAACACGGGGTCCTCCGGGAGGGAGGCGGCCGAGGTGCGGACGACGCTGCCGGTCTCGAGTGCGTCGGCGGACGTGGCGATCGTCCGAGCGGTCGCCTGGCCCGTGCCCAGCGTGGCCGCGAGCGCGTCCACGCTCATCTCCTGTAACTGGGTGATATCGGTCACCCCGTTTGAGCGGAGCGAACTCGCGCGAGCCTGCCCGACCTGTTCGACCGCGCGCAACCCAAAGTCCTCGGGGTCGAGCGCGGTGGCCGTGGCGTGCCCGGTCGGGTAGAGGGTGGCGTGGACGAGCCGGGTAGTGCTGTTGTCGGCGGCGGCACCCATCCCGGAGGTGCTGCCGAGCCCGAGCACGTCCACCCCGGCGGGGTTGCCGCCGGTGTCTCGGTCGACGGACACCCGGCCGGCTCCGCCGTTACCGTCGGACGGGTGATACGTACTCGTGTACCCGGCCTGGACGCTCGTCGAGGCGTGGGTGACCCGCGGGGCGAGCGGGTCACGCGCGGCGTCCGGGTGCCAGGCGTCGGGGAGGCTGTCGAGGTAGTCGTCGACCCCATCGAGCACAGTCTCCTGCCGGCGGGGCACCACCCGCAACTCGAACCCGTCGGTCACGACAACCACCCGGTCCGGCACGGTGTCCTCGACGGTCCCTGCCTCGGCCGGGGTATCGGGCAGGGTGTCAGGTGACGGCGCGGCGGCGACAACGAGTTCGCTGTCGGCCGTCGCGGTCGTACGAGCCCGCATCCCGCGGTCGGCGCGAAGCACGGGCCGGTCGACGGCGTGGAGGAGTCGCTGAGCGGCGAGGTTCGCGTGCGGCGGTGCCGGGAGGACGGCGTCGGCGCCGGTGGCTCTGACAGCGTCAGTGACTGTCGGGTCGGCGTCGTACCGGCGGACGACCGCCCCGGGAACGACGAGCACCTCGACCGTGGCTGAGTTGTGCGGCGGGAGAGGGTCGGCTGACATGTTCGGTGAGAGCTACTGCAGCGGTTCAATCCGGGGCTACTGTAACAGCCATAGACGGTCAGGGCATGAAAACACTTCGAGAGTACGGTCCACCTCTCCGGCGTAGAGTGACTACAGCCGGGCCGCGGGAGAGGGTACAGACACGGACAGCACCTCACCCCGGCTCCGGTTACGCCGTCTGTCTCCCACGGTTCAGCGAAATGTGACACCGGCGGGAGCAGTGGCCGTAGCTGCGGGCCAGGGTGTGTGGACACATGTCGGCCGGTGGGAGCGTCCACGACGACCCCCGGAACCGGGTTCGTATATGCAGGTGACGGCTGTCCCGGCCGTGCCGCTTTGAGGGCCGCTTTTGTGCACCGGACCCGTACGTCGAGCTATGACACGCACAGCTGTTATCGCCGGCGTTGGGCCAGGGCTCGGCGCATCACTCGCACGACGGTTCGCCACGGAAGGCTGTCAGGTCGGTCTATTCGCCCGGTCGGCGGAGTATCTCACCGACCTCGTCGATGACCTCCCGGCCCCGGGTGACGGGCTCGCGGTCCCGACGGACCTTACCGACGTCGAACAGGTCCGGGCGGGCTTTGAAACCGTCCGTGAGGCGTACGGGCCGGTCGACGTGCTGGTCAACCACGCCAGTGCACCCGCCTGGAAGGGGCTCATGGACACGAGCGTCGAGGAGTTCGAGCGGGCGTGGGCTGTCGACGCCCGTGGCGCCTTTGTCTGCTCGCAGGAAGCCGTCGACGACATGCTCGAAACGGACGGCGGAACGGTCATCTTCACCGGCGCAACCTCGGCGGTCCGGAGTCTCGGCGGGACCATCGGCTTCACCGCCGCGAAGTTCGCCGCCCGTGGGATGGCGATGGACATCGCCCAGGAGTTCGGCCCCGAGGGGGTCAACGTCGCCCACGTCGTGCTCGACGGACAGATCGACGGCCCGGACGCACGCCAGATGTCCCCCGACGACCCTGACGAGGCGTTCTTGGACCCCGACGAGATGGCCGCGACGTACTGGCACCTCGTCGAACAGGACGACATCAGCACGCAACCGTTCGAGGTTCACATCACGAACGGGCCCCAGAACACCGAGTTTATCTGAGCGCGGCCAGGCCTGGACACGGCGCTCTGAGCAGGGGGCAAACGGTCTGTGTTCCGCGATACGGCCGGACCGGTAGCCGGGAACTGCCCGGCGTATCCTGTGTGAATTCAGTCCGACGGAACCCCCGCCTACGCACGTGGCGCAGTTCTAAATGCGGCGAGACCCTATACAGTGTAGAGGTAAACTGCACCCGATGTCCCTGTTCGACGACGGACCTGAGCAACTCCTGGTCTTCGAGACGGGCGGTGAGTACCTCTTCTCGCAGTATCTCGGGCAGACGGAGCTCTTCGAGGACCTCAGCGAGTACTACAGTGAGACGGAGTATCGGTTTGCGGTACCGGAGGCGGAGTTCGATGCCGTCTGCCAGCGACTCGAGGACGCGTACTACGAGCCCGTGGTCGTGACCGACCTCGAACCGTACTGTGTGGTCATCGACAGGTACGACGAACACGCCGAGATCCTCAAGCGGTCGGTCGCGACGTGGGAACGGCGGGGAAAGCGATTCTTCCTGATGCAGGGGGTTCCCGCGGTGAAAGAGGCGGTCAAGCGGGGCGCAGAGCGTGTCAGTGACACCGACTTTGTTGTTGGGCTGTAACTACGGCCGTCGTCGAACCGTCGGTCGTCTCACTGGCTGCCTCCGGCCGCAGTGGGTGTGTGGTGGAGTCCCCACTCGGGCGGCGGTGAACGCTGTCGACTGGACCCCCCACTCAGTGTGAGTGCGCCCCCGTGCCGGACGCCTCGGGGGAGTGCCGCGACTGAATCTCGCTGTAGCTGTAGATGGCGGTAAAGCCCAGGGCGTACCCGAACAGGTGAACGTAGAGATTCGCCGTCCCCTCGAGAGACCCCGGCTCCGCCGGGAAAGCAACAAACGGGAGTGTGGCAACCAGAACCAACCCGACAAGCGCGAGGTCACAGTACCCGCCGAGGCTGAGCGCACGAGAGAGACGGTGTCGGGACACTGCACCCCCCTCGTACGCGGAGACCGCGAACAACAGTGTCGAGAGCAGAGTGACTACCACCAGTCCCCCCGCCCCGACCAGGACCGTTGTGTTCCGCAAGATAACCGGGCGCAGACTCAGCACGCAAACGAGCCCGAGTGTGGGAAAGAACAGGACCGGCGCGAGCGACGACTTAGAGCCGATCTCCAGCCGTGTCTCGGCGAACGCGGCCAGCGCGAACGGGAGATAGCCGGCAAATGCCATCACCACACCCGAGAAGCCGTACCCGACTGCCGGACGGGGGGCTGCCAGGTTCGAGTAGGACAGCACCAGGGGAACCAGTGTCACGAACACCAGAAAGGTCCGGTAGAATCGGGCGCGATTCCCCCCTAAGAGTTCGAGAACGAACACCACCGGGACCACGAGCCCGTAGGTCACGACGTTGACGAGAAGGTGTGTTCCATCCAGATGCACCAGCGCCGAGATGAACGCCGCCGGGAGGGCCGGGTCGGTGTATTCGAACAGGAAGCGCCGGCGCAGCGCCGTCGGGGTTAGAAACACGCCGACCAGGACTATCGGGACAGCTGCCAGCACCAGGAGGTCGACAGTCCGGACTCGCTGCCGGAGCTCTGAGACCAACTGACTCGAGCCGATAGGGTCGACTGGCATTGCGTCGGTAGTCGTCGGCGTTCGGAAATTGCTACTCTGCGCTACGATTCCCCTGTCTCTGAGCCGAGAGAGACGGTGACGGGTAAAAACAGTCTCGGTCGCGTTCTTAGAACTGATAAAGAGGCCCGGCACAGCCACCCGCTCTGACCGGCACACCGGCGAGACTGGCCCGGGCTCCTCGCGATACCGGGTATCTCGCCACCGGGTTACCAGAACAGCAGGAGGCTGACGGCGAGGACCGTCGCGGGCGAAAGCAGGAGCATCACCGTTGCTGTCTGTGGCGACGCCGGTGCGAGGAACTCGCCGGTTTCGCGCACCCGCTCGGGGGATGCTGCCACCGCGAGGTCACCCTGTGACAGCACCGCCCAAAACGAGAGTGCCGCCAGCACGGGAAATCCGACCAGGGAGTTCGAGGGCACGACCACCCCGGCCCCCGCGGCAACGCCGAGATACAGCGGCAGTGGGGCAAGGGCTATCAGGCGGATCAGCCACAGCGGCGTCCCCGACTCCAGCGGCGCGTTGAACCGCGCCAGCGGCGTCCCGTCGCCGTCCCACGCCGGCAACACCGTCACCTCGATGTCAAGGCCTGCGAGCCACGCCGGCAGTGCGTGCCCCAACTCGTGCGGAATGACACACACTCCGACGACCAGCCGGACCAGTGGCCTGTCTGCGTCAGCCATCATCGGCTGTAGGGACCGCTGGTATATCGGTCGTTCGCCGGTCACGAGGGCTGGGGTTGACCTACAGGGTCTTCACGGTCTCTCGGAGCATCTCGGTGGGGGCGCTCTGTGCCGGGAGGTAGGCCACCGGCGAGTCGGCGCCGGCAGCCTCGTAGCGTTCGAAACTCGCTGCTACCTGTGCGGGGGTGCCC
>JBLGCN010000181.1:0-5120 GCA_047617405.1 Natronomonas sp. | reverse complement strand
TACCGGTCGCCGCCGCAAGCTCCTCGGCCTCGTCTGCCAGCCAGACCGAGCCAAAGAGGACGTCGATGTTCGCGTCGTCGACGACAAACCCGAGTGTTTCCGGGTCCATCCGGAGGTTCAGCGGGACCGGGATCGCCCCCGCTCGCATCGCGCCAAAGTACACCTTCGGGAACCAGTCGGTCGTGGGGATGAACAGCCCGACCCGGTCGCCGGGTTCGACACCCGTCTCTGTGAGCAGGGTCGCCACCCGGTCGGCGGCAGCGTCGAGGTCGGCGAAGCTCGTCTCCTCACCCCGGAAGGTGACCGCCGTCTTCTCCCCGTACCGGTGGGCTGCCATCGCCGGCATGTCTCCCATGTGCGAGAGCGGCTGACCGTCGTAGTACTCCATGCGCCTCTATGTGAGGCTCTCTCACAAAAAATTATGCCCGTGACCGCCTGCCGGGGGCCGAGTGCCGGACGGAACCGGCATGCGAGACAGGCCTAACTGTTGGCACTGGCGCTCGTGCCGGTTTCGGCGCCCGCGACGGCGTCCTCGAGACCGTCCCGGCGCAGGATGTCCGAGACCGCCGCCATCGACCCCTCCTCACCCTCGATGGGGTCGTGGGAGGGCTCCTCGGCCTGGCGCTCCGTTACCGCTTTCTCGCCGGTCACGTCAATGTATAGGTCACGCAGGGAGTCGGTGTCTACTGCCATACGCATGATCTTGATTGTTTGCGATTCTATATAAATCTTGTGCGTGGCACGGCCGGCTCGCGGAGTTTGGCGTCCCCGGTGCGAGTCGCTTATCACCACTGCGTGTGACCACCAGGTAATGAGACGACGGACCTTCCTGCGGGCGGCCGGTGCGGGGTCGCTCGCTGCGCTCGCGGGCTGTGCGGCGACACCGGCCGGCGAGGGGACCACACGCGCACCGCGGGAGACCATCGACGGGACACCGAGCGGCACGCTCCGGGTCGCGACCTACGAGTCGTTCACCGGCGAGGGTGCCGCCGGCACTTACCTGAAGACGGCGTTCGAGGAGGCGTACCCCGGTGTCACCGTCGAGTTCAGTACGCCGACAAACGGCGTCAACCAGTATATCCAGCGCAAGCAGTCGGGCGCGTCGGTCGACGCGGACCTGTACGTTGGGGTCAACACGGACGAACTCGTCCGCGCGGACGGACAGCTCGCGGAGCCGCTGTTCATGCAGAGCCGGGACGTCCTCGACCGGGCCGACGCGGTCAAGTCCGACCTCGAGATCGACCCGGAGGGCCGGGCGGTCCCCTACGACACGGGCTACATCAGCCTGGTCTACGACGAGAGCGCCATCGAGGCGCCCGGGACGTTCGACGAC
Source organism: Natronomonas sp. (assembly GCA_047617405.1). GTDB lineage: Archaea > Halobacteriota > Halobacteria > Halobacteriales > Haloarculaceae > Salinirussus. The sequence goes on along the minus strand of JBLGCN010000181.1, from coordinate 3,787 downwards.
CTGCTCGACCCCGCCTACGAGGATGCGCTCATCACCCAGAACGCACAGCAATCGGACCCGGGTCAGGCGTTCCTGCTGTGGACGATCGATGCAAAGGGGGAGGACGGCTACCTGGACTACTGGGACTCGCTGGTCGACAACGGGGTCACCATCCTCGACGACTGGCAGCCGGCCTACAACGCCTACACGAACGAGGAGGCCCCGATGGTGGTCTCCTACTCGACCGACCAGGTGTTCTACGGCGCCGACGCGGACCTGACCCGCCACCAGGTCGGCTTCATCAACGACCAGGGGTACGCCAACCCCGAGACGATGGCCCGGTTTGCCGACACCGACCAGCCCGCGCTGGCGCGACTGTTCATGGACTTTGTGCTTCAGCCCGACCACCAGGGGCAGGTCGCCGAGCGCAACGTCCAGTTCCCGGCGGTCACGGACGCACAGCTCGACGAGACGTTCTCGGAGTTGGCACAGGAACCGCCGGAGGCGGTCACGTTCACCTACGACCAGTTGCAGGGAAACGTCGACGAGTGGACGGAGGCGTGGGCCCGCCGAGTCGTCGGAAGCTGAGCGCGGATGACACCCAGCAGGTGGGGCGGACGGGCGGCACTGCCCGCGGCGGTCGCGGGGACGCTCCTTGTCGTCACGGTTGTCTTCTACTACCCCGTCGCGACCGTCGTTGTCGAGGCGGTGCTCGATACCGGCCGCCTGACGCTCGAACCACTGCTGTCGGTGCTTGGAGACCCCTTCTACACCGGTGTCGTCCACCACCTCTTCGCCGACCCGGCCGGCGTTCCCGCCGGCGTCCTGGCGTGGGTCGACGCCGGCGCCCCGCCGGTCGGGGGCGGGCTCTTTGGATTCACCGCATACCAGGCGGCGCTCTCGATGCTCGCGAGCGTCGCCCTCGGGCTCCCGGGAGCCTACCTGCTCGCCCGCTACGACTTCCGGGGCTGGGAGACGGTCCGCTCGCTGACCATCGTCCCGTTCGTGCTCCCGTCGATCCTGGTCGCGGTCGGCTTTCTGGCCATGTTCGGTCGGACGGGCGCCCTCAACGACGTGCTCGGGGCCGTCGGCCTCGGCCCGGTGGAGGTGGTCTTCACGCTCGAGGCGGTCGTCATCGCACACGCGTTCTACAACGCGCCGCTGGTGATACGGCTGGTCGCGACCGCCTGGGAGTCGGTCGACCGCCGGCAGGTCGAGACCGCCCGTGCGATGGGTGCGTCGCCGCTGCGGGCATTTCTCGACGTGGTTGTTCCGGCCATCCGTCCCGCGCTGCTGACAGCCGCGCTGCTGACGTTCGTGTTCACGTTTCTCTCCTTTCCGATCGTGTTGGCGCTGGGCGGGCTCGAACTGGCGACCGTGGAGGTGTGGGTCTACGCCCGCGTGCAGGCACTGGACCTGGGCGAGGCGGCCACGCTCGCAACACTGGAGACGCTCGTCTCGCTGGTGTTGATCTACCTCTACCTCCGGTACGAGGCCCGCCAGCGCGCGGCAACCGGCGGCGGTCGACCCCTGCCGCGAAAACCGCTCACGGCCGGGTGGGCGACCCTCCGGAGCCCGGTTCGGCTCGCGCTGGCCGGCTACGGCGTCGTCGCCGCGGTCGTCTTTCTCGGGCCGCTGGTCAGCCTGCTCCTGGAGAGTGTCACCGCACCCGACGGCTCGTTTACCACCGCCTACTACGAGTTCCTGCTGGCACAGCAAGCCTCGACGGCCGCCGGGACGGCCAGGCCGCTGCCGGCGATTCTCAACTCGCTGGCCTACGGCGCCGGGACGCTCCTGCTCGCGGTTCCGATGGGGGTCGTCGTCGCTGTCGTGGCGACCCGTGGGGGACGGGGGTCACGGCTGGCCGAGGCGGTGCTGAGCGCGCCGCTTGCGGTCAGCGGGGTGGTCGTCGGCCTGGGGCTGCTCCAGACGGTCGTCTTCGGGACGGTGCTGTTCGGGTACCGGCTGACCGCGGCCGGTCCGGTCGCGGTCGTCTTTGCCCACGCCGCCGCGGCCTACCCGTTCGTGACGCGCAACGTCGCCCCCGCGCTGGGCGGGCTCGACTCGCGGTACCGCGACGCCGCCCGCTCGCTGGGGGCGAGCCGGCTGCGGGCGCTGCTCGACATCGAACTCCGGCTGGTCGCGACTGCCGTCCTCGCCGGGGCGGCGTTTGCCTTTGCGATCAGCGTCGGCGAGTTCGATTCAACGGTCTTACTCGCCGAGGGGACCGACAGCTACACCATGCCGGTCGCGCTCGAACGCTACGTCGGGAACCGCTCGCTCGGCCCCAACCTGGGGCCGGCGACCGCGATGGGGACGGTCCTGCTCGCGGTCACCGGCCTGAGTTTCGTCGCGATCGACCGCCTGGGCGGGCGGTGGGAGCCGTGACCGGGGTCACCCTCCGGGACGTCTCGGTCGCCTTCGGCGACGTTCCGGCGCTGGCGGACGTCTCGCTGTCGGTCGGCGACGGGGAGTTTTTCACACTCGTCGGCCCCTCGGGCTGTGGAAAGACAACGACACTCCGGACGGTCGCCGGCTTCGAGACACCCGACACCGGAACCGTCGAGATCGACGGCGAGGACGCGGCTGGGCGGCCACCCGAGCGGCGCAACGTGGGTATTGTCTTCCAGAACTACGCGCTGTTCCCGCACATGACCGTCCGGGAGAACGTCGCCTACGGGCTCCGGTTCCGGGACCCGCCTGGCGGCGTGTCGACCGGCCGGCGTGTCGACGAGTTGCTCGACCTCGTGGACATGGCGGAGATGGGCGGGCGCGACCCCGAGGCGCTGTCGGGGGGCCAACAGCAGCGGGTCGCCCTGGCCCGGGCGCTCGCACCTGGCCCTGACGTGCTTCTGCTCGACGAGCCGCTGTCGGCGCTCGACGCCCGGCTCCGGGAGCGGCTCCGGGTGGTGGTCCGGTCCCTCCAGCAGGAACTCGGCATCACGACGCTCTACGTCACCCACGACCAGGCCGAGGCGCTCGCGGTCAGCGACCGTGTGGCTGTCATCGCGGACGGGCGCGTCGAGCAGGTCGGCGCTCCCGAGGCGGTCTACCGCGAGCCGGCGACGCGCTTCGTCGCGGAGTTCGTCGGCGATAACAACCTCTTCGAGGCCACGGTCGGTCGCGAAGACCCGCCGCGGGTGGCCGTCGACGGGCGGAGCCTCGTCCTCCCAGGGCTGGACCTCGCCCCCGGAACGGACACCCTGTTGTCGGTCCGGCCGGAGGCGCTCACGGTCGACCCCGACGGCGCATCCGGGCCGACACTGGAGGCGACCGTCGAGACCACCGAGTTTCTCGGCGACGCCTACCGGCTGCACTGTCAGTGGGGCGACCGGACCCTGCTGGTCAAGACGACCGGCGAGGCGCCACCCGGGGGCGGTGTCACCCTCGGTATCGACCCCGGGCGTGTCACCGTCGTCGACCGGGGTGAGGACACATGACAGTCGTCGACCGGGGTGAGGACACATGACCGAGGACCGCCTCGGCAAGGTCGACAGCGAGACCTTCGAACGGCTCATCGCGCCGCGCCTTGGCGCCGGCCGGGAGGACGTGACCGTCGGCCCACAGCCCGGCGTCGACTTCGGCGTCTTCGAGGCCGGCGGGCAGGCGGTGGTCACCGCGACCGACCCACTCTCCTTTCTGCCCGCCCTGGGCAACGGGCGGGCCGGCCGGCTCGCACTCGACATCGTCCTCACGGACGTGGCGGTCTCGGGGGTCCCACCCTCGCACGTCACGATCAGCCTGACCCTCCCGCAGTCGCTTGGCAAAGAGACCTTCGCCGGAGTCTGGGAGGGGATTCACGCCCACG
>JBLGCN010000180.1:0-5128 GCA_047617405.1 Natronomonas sp. | reverse complement strand
GGCGCGCACGGCCGCCAGTAGCGCACGGTACTCGAGCGCGACGTTCGAGACCACGGCGTCGACGGACCGTGACCCCTCGACGTGGGTGGTTGTCCCCTCCTCGACGACGAACCCGACCGCCCCGGAGGTTGGGGTGGCGTTGTCGGGGCCGTACAGCACGCTCGCGTCGAAGGCGACCAACAGCGACGGGTCCACAGGTGCGGTAGGGTCTAAGCGGGCAAAAGCCCCCGGGCGGCCGTCCCGGCCTGGCCGCGCTCGCGTGCTGTCCGGCGTCAGATGTGCCGGCTGTCCGGGACAGGCCGAACAGCGACGCGTCGAGGGGTCACTGTCGGTGTGTGGTTCGACAAAACCGCCGACCGGGCTCAGTCGTCGGCGGGTGCCCGCGTCGTCATGTCGACGTCCTCGGCGTCGACACCGAGTTCGTCGATGGCGGCCTGGGCGGCCCGCTTGCCCGACAGCAGCATCGCGCCGAAGGTCGGGCCCATCCGCGGCAGCCCGTAGGTGGTCGCGGTGGCCATCCCCGTCACGACCAGCCCGTCGTGGGCGAGTCCGGTGTGCTCGACGACCGCGTCCTCACTCTCGCCGACCCACATGGAGTCGTGGCCCGGTGAGTCGTGGCCGGGGGCGCCGTACTGGCCCTCCTCGGTCTGGTCCATCCCGGTGGTGTGCTCCTCGGCGTGTTCGATACCCGGCGCATCCAGGACGCCCCGCTCCTGGAGCTTGGAGACGGCGACGGCGTCGTGACCGGTGGCGTCGATAACCAGGTCGGCCTCGACGGCGATCGGGTCGACACAGGTGATCTCCCGGGGCAGCGCGTGGACCGGTGTCCAGTTCATGACGATACCGCCGACACGGTGGCCCTCGCGGACCACGATGTCGGTAAACTCGGTCATATTCTGCATCTTCGCGCCGGCGTCGCACGTGGCCTTGATCAGCCCCGAACAGGCCTCCGGCCCGTTGGCGACGTACAGCCCCTCGGTGTCCTGTGACCGCGTGTAGTCGACATCCAGCCTGTCCAGTACGCGCTGTGCGGGCGAGCGGACGGTAACCTTGTTCATCAGGAACCCGCCGAGCCAGAACCCGCCGCCGAGATAGTTGTTCTTCTCGACGACCATCGTCTGGAGGCCCCGCTCGGAGAGTTCCTTTGCTGCCATCAGCCCCGAAGGGCCGCCCCCAACGACGATCACGTCCGACTCCGAGAAGTCCAGGAACTCCTCGGTCCACTCCTGGCCGATCGCTCTCGTTACCTCCGCCTCGCCGACATCACTGAACTGACCGAACTCCGTGTCGCTCATACAACCGGGTAGTATTACCGAGCGATAAATAAGCGCTTCCATCGGACGAGCAACCGCGTCCCGTCGTCGGGCTGACACTCAGGGCCAGGGCCGCGGGCCATCCGGGCCGAAGACGGTGTCGTCGGTGACGGCGGAGACCGCCCACGCCCGCCCGGGGTCGCTCTCGCCGGGAAAACAGTGTTCGGGGACCAGCGGCATCGCCACCGGGGTGTAGCCGGCCCGGCGCAGCGCCGTCACCCCGCCGAAGGTGTCGACCACCTCGCCGCGCTCGGTGACCTCGAAACGCCCGGCAGTGTTGCGGCTGTAGGCGTGGCGAAAGGAGTCCCGGTCGGCCGCGGCCAGCGCGTCGACGTGTTCGAGCACCGCGGCAACCTCGTCGGCAACCGAGAGTTCCAGCCGGGGACGGTCCGCGCCGGCGTCGACCTCGCGCCACTGGAGCCGCTCGGACGGGGCGCGGACGCAGGCGTAACTGCCGTCCGAGAGCGGCACCCGGTCAGGGCCGCTGTAGAAGCGTCGCCCCTCGGGCCCGTCGGCAGCCAGCGCCGTCGGCGTCTGGAGCACCGACGCCACGAGCCGGGCCAGCGCGTCACCGCCGCCCGGCGCGGGGACGACGAACAGACAGTCCCGGCCGGCATCCAGCGCGCTGGCCAGCCGCGGGACGACCGCCTCCGGCCCGACCGTGTCCTCGCCCAGGGGCTCGATGGCAACCGTCCGGGGGTCGTCGACCAGGCCGACCGCCTCCGCCGTTGGGGTGGCGACAGCCGGTGCGTCGGCCGGCCCCGGCGCTGTCGTCACCTCGTACCCTGCCTGTTCACACAGCTCGACACCACGCTCCAGCACTGACGGGTAGACGACCATCAGCTTCGTTTCGGCCTGGAGGGAAAAGACAGCCGCGGTCAGGGTCGGGCCGGGTGGAGGGCCGACCGCGCTCGTGTCAGCGGAGACACCGGGTCCGGTGTGTGCGGATGCTGTCCAGACAGGCCGCGATGTCGGCCAGCCCGGGACAGCGCGTCTCCAGGCCCCCGTAGAGATACCGGACCAGACTGTCGGCTTCGACACCCGAGACGGCCGCGGTCGACCGGCCGTGTAACAGCTCCTGGCGCCGGTTCAGGAGGTCGGTACACCGCGTCTCGGCCGTCTCGAGGTCCGCGTCGATGGCTGCCAGCTCGCCGCTGCGGGTCGCCCCCGACACCTGCCGGCCCAGCTCGTAGACCCGCTGCTCTATCTCGTCGAGGTCTGTCTCGACTGCCCGGAGTGAGTCGCGCTCGCGTGCCAGCACGGCGACCAGCTCCTTTCTGCTGTCGCGGGCGTTGCCGGCAGCCCCGACGACCGCCCGCTTGACGACCGGGGCCGGCGCGGCCCCGCTGATTAGCTGTGCGGCCACAGTCTCACCCAGTTCCGCGGCTGCGTGCTCCGCGAGGCTCTCGCCGTACTCCCGGTCGTAGTGTGCGACTGCCATCACCGTCTCCCGGTATGCTGTCCGGACCTCCCCGAGTCCGTCCGGGGTGTCACCTGTGACCAGCGTAGCCCGAGCCGGCGTGGCTCCGCTCCCCTCCGGCACGTCCTCTCCGACCGCCCCGGCGGTACGCACCTGCGTCTGGTCCACCCGCCGGAGGAACCGCTCGAAGGCGTTTCGCTCGCGCCGGAGCAGTGCGGTCTCCGCCTCGACGATATCGAGCGCCCGCTCCACGTGTGGCTGTCTCGTCCCGGTCATACTCTGCTCGCTGAAGAGGGCTGTCGGCCCCTCAGGTGCCCGGTACTCATCACTACAATCGTGGCCGGTGAGGGGAAAAAGCGCTGCTATGAGGGGTATGTGCGCGCACGGCCCCGGACTGGACCGTACGTACGCCTCGGTCCGGCTATTGAGGGATATATACCGAACGGACCCCGTGCCGGCGCGCTCAGCAGGCGGGGAGCAGGCCCCGCGCCCGGGCGGACAGACCGCCCATACCGGCGCCTCCGGCGCCGGCTACGTCGGCCGGCCGGCCCCCTCCGGTCTCGGCGCCGGGACCCGACTCCTGCTCCGACCCGTCACCCCGCTCGGGTGGCTGGTCGTCCCCGCCGTCGACCACCTCGGCGGGGTTGCCGGCGACTGTCGAACCCGCCGGCACGTCGTCGACGACGACCGCTCCAGCCCCGACGGTCGCACCCGGGCCGACGGCGATGTCGCCGACGAGGGTCGCGTTCGCGCCCAGCGTCACCCCGTCGCCGACGGTCGGGTGACGCTTCACCGGCCGGGGGTCGTCCCCGCCGAGCGTGACGCCGTGGAACAGACTGACGTCGTCGCCGACGACCGCGGTCTCGCCGACGACGACGCCGGCCCCGTGGTCGATGAACACCCGCCGACCCAGCCGGGCGCCGGGGTGGATCTCGACACCGGTCACCAGCCGGGCGAACTGAGAGAGGACACGTGCAGTCAGACAGAAGCCGGCCTCCCAGAGGGCGTGAGCGACCCGGTACGCCCAGACGGCGTGCAGACCGGGGTAGGTGAGTACCGCGGGCACACTCCGGGCAGCAGGGTCCGTCTCGAGTGCTGTGCAGACGTCCTCGACAACGTATGTGAGTGGATTCATGTTGCTGGTGGCTGCGTCACAGACGGTGCGTGCAACGCCCGCCGACCGGGACCCGGACAGGAGACCGAAGCAGCGGTCGCCCGCGGCTGTCCGGCAGGTACCCCGTCCGCCCGGCGTGGTGGTCCCTATCGTGACCGACGGTACGGCAAACCGGCTGGTAAACGTTATGACACGCCCACGACACCGGCCTCACGGCACCCGCTCGCCCTCGCGAATCGCCCGCTCGGCCGCCGTGCGGGCGGCGTCGGCGTCGAACCCGGCGACGATAGCCTCCAGTTCCCCCCGAGGGGTATTGGCCAGTTCGCGTGCGTGACCGGTGACGTTCGGGAGGGCACGGATGATGTTGTCGACGACCGGAATCGCGGCCGCCTGTGCCGACCGGGACATCGGGTTCAGGTCGACCACGACCTCGGTCTTGCCCATCGCGGCCAGCGCCTCGGCCCGGTCGCCGTCCTCCAGCGGGACGACCACGACGTCGGCGTCGCCGATCCCGTCGGCGTCGACCTTCGCGCGCTCGTGGTCGAGTCCGGGAATCCGGGCGTCCGCAGTCAACCCTTTCACCTCCTCGGCGCCGTGCTCGCGGAGGTGGCTGGCGATGGCCTCCATCCGTTCCTCCGTCCGGTTGAAGAGGTTGACCTCGAGGTCGGCGCCGGTCGCGTCCGCCAGGTCGACCACCTCGCCGGGCACGAGCGCGGCGACGTTGCCGTTGACCGAAACGACGGGGTGGTCGGCGAGCAACAGCTGTGCGGCAGCGGCGCGGGCGGCCTCGTCGGCGCTTGGAACGGTCTGCTCGCCGAGCAGGTAGTCGAAGGCTTCGCCCCGGCCCTGTGCGATCAGCCCTTGCCGGCTGGTGAGCCCCCGCTCGACGCCGTCCTCGATCCGGTGGCGGGTCAGCAGTGACTCGTAGCGAGGGTGGCTCTCGGGGATCTCCTCCATACCCGAGTCCGGCGCGGCCCGAACAAAAACCCGTCCCCGACCCGCCTGGTCATGTGGTCACTCGTCCCAGTCGATGTCGTCGCTTCGGTCCGACTCCCTGAGAATGAACGGCCCGATGGCAAGCGTCCGCTTCGCAACTGTCGCGATCCGGAGGATGTAGGAGAGCAACAGCATGAACGGGACGAGCGCAAGGGCGACCGCGCCGCTGACCAGCCAGAGGAGATTCTCCACGCCGAGGGTCACACCGGTAACCGTCCCCAGGTCGTCCACGAACAGTATCATCGCGACCGAGACCAGAAGCGCCGGCACCGCGGCGTAGAGGAT
>JBLGCN010000179.1:0-5140 GCA_047617405.1 Natronomonas sp. | reverse complement strand
GGTCTGGATGTACGACATCTCCGACCCCGCAAACCCACGGAAGGCGGACTCCGCCTCGGTCGGGGGGTACTTTGGCGACCGCCAGGAACTCCAGGGTCGGGACATCGTCGCCGGCCCGCAGATGCTCCAGCTCTCGCTGGACGGGGAACGGCTCTACTGGACGACCTCGCTGTTTTCCTCGTGGGATAACCAGTTTTTCCCCGAGGAGGCCGAGAAGGGGTCGGTGATGCTCAAAGCCGACGTGAACCCCCGGAAGGGGGCTATGCGTCTCGACGAGGACTTTCTCGTGGACTTTGGTGACCTGCCCGAGGGGCCGGCCCGCGCCCACGAGATCCGCTGGCCCGACGGTGACTGCACCAGCGACGTCTGGCAGTGACCGAAGTCCGGCTGTGCTGGCGCGACAGCGACCGAACGGCGGTGCTGGAGGTCGGCGAGGATGAGCCGGTGCTCGACGCCGCGGAGGCAGCCGGTCTCTGCCTTCCGTTCGGCTGCCGGACCGGGGCCTGTGGCACCTGCACCGCGCGGCTGTTCGAGGGCGAACTGACCCACCAGCGGCCCCCGCGGGCACTCAAAGCCCGCCACCTGGCGGACGGGTACGTCCTGTCCTGCGTGGCGGCACCGGCGACAGCGGCACGTCTCGAGGTCGGTGCCGGGGTCCAGGGCGACCTGGTCTCGAACCCCTGGCGGTAACGGCGAGGGTGCCACGCGGAACCCCGACAGGTCTTAGCCTGTCGACCGACGAGAGGGGCCAATGTCGGCGCTGACTGACCCGGTAGATATCGGAGGGGTTACGATCCCCAACAGGCTCTACCGCGCTCCGCTTTTGGAGTGTGCGGGAAACGGCCCCGGCGCGGTCGACACCCTTATTCGGGAACTGGAGCCGACCGCCGCCTCGGGGGTCGGGCTCATCTTCCAGGGGGCGAGCATCGTCACCCCGGAGGGTGGCTGTGCCGCGCCCAACATGACCCGCGTACACGACCCCGAGTTCGTCGCGCGGTGTGAGCGGCTGACCGACCGGGTCCACGACCACGGGAGCCGTCTCTTCATCCAGCTCGGTCACGGTGGGCTTCGGAGCCTCGGGCTGTGGCACGCCGACCACGAGGCCGGCCCGCAGCCGGCGGTCTCGCAGCCGCCCTGGCAGCTTCGGCTGGCCGACCGCGCGGGGCTAATCGACCTCCGGCCGGACGTGCTCTCGACAGCGGCGGTGGAGGAGCTGGCCGAGGCCTTCGGCCGGGCGGCGGGCTACGCGGCCGACGCCGGCTACGACGGGGTCCACCTCTCGGGGGCGAACATGGGGATTCTCCAGCAGTTTCTCTCGCCGTACTACAACCGTCGAGAGGACCGCTTTGGCGACGGCGTCGAGTTCCTGCTCGCGGTTCGGGACGCGGTCCGCTCACACGCGGGCGGGATACCGCTGGTGACGAAGGTGCCCGCCGAGACCCGTGCGCCGCCCTTTGTCCGGCGGTCACTCTCGCGGCGGGACGGCCGACGGGTTGCCCGCAGGCTCGCCGATGCGGGGTTCGACGCGGTGGTGCCCGTGGAGGTGTCGGTCTACTGGGACACGAGCGTCGTCCGCGGCCGGTATCCGGCGCGGGCGTGGGCCGCAGAGGGCCTCCAGGACGACTACGCGGCGGCCTTTGGCGGGCGTCTACGCGCGCAGGCGGTCCGGGCGCTCACCTGGCTGGACGCACAGCGGAATCCCCCGGACCCGGGCTGGAATGCCCGGTTCTGTCGGGAGGTGCGCGAGGCGGTGGACGTGCCGGTGCTCTGTGAAGGAGGGTTGCGGGACAGCGAACAGTGTGAACGGCTCCTCGGTGACGCCTGCGAGCTAACCGGCATGGGACGGCCCTTCTACGCGGAGCCGCGGCTGGGGGCGCGACTGCTCGGGACGGAAAGACACGACGAACGGGCGCTGTGTGAGAGCTGCAACAACTGCACCGTGCCACAGGCGACCGGCGAGCCCGGCCGGTGTCGGACGCCGGCGGTCGTCCGCGAGCGGGGTCGCCTCGAGCGTGACGGTGTCTACGAGCGAAACGGTTAGTCGTCGACCATAATCACGGCTTCGCCGTCGATAGCGATGTCGTCGCCGTTCATCACACGGGTGGTGAGCCGGAACTGGTCGTTGCCGAGACCCTCGACGATCTCGCACTCGGCGGTGACACGGTCGCCGATCCGGACCGGGCTGTGAAACTCCAGGTCCTGTGAGAGGTAGATCACGAGCCCGGGGAGGCGCGCGAGCGCGGCGCTGATGAGCCCGCCGACGAGGGTCCCGTGGGCGATCCGGCCCCGAAACCGGGTGTCCTCGGCAAACTCGTCGTCGAGGTGGAGCGGGTTCGTGTCGCCGCTGGCGGCGGCAAAACTGTCGACATCCGCCTCGGATATCGTCTTCGTGAACTCGAAGCGGTGGCCGACCCCGAGGTCGTCGGCCTCGTCGGCCGCCAGGTTCACCTCCCAACTGTCGAGGTCCTCGGCGGCCTCGACCTGGCTGGTCCCGGCCGGTGTACCGGCCTCCGTCCCCTCGTCCTCGTCGTCCTCCTCGTCCTCGGACGGCTCGACACCGAAGGCCGCGAAGGCCGCCCGGTTTGCGGCGATCACGCTGTCGAACACGTAGGATGAGGTCTCCGTCCACGTGTCCAACAGCCCGGCGCCGTTCGATTCAGAACTCATCGCCAACACATTTGTCGGCACCCGGTCTTAAGTGATGTGGGTCATTATCAAACCTGAGCCGTGATGTGGCTCCGTCCCCTGCGGGCGTCGGTCGGTCGGGCGCCCGTCCGGCGGTGTGTGTCGGGTGTCGCATCAATACTCACCCGATGATACGGCGCCAGGCCACTTGACGGTATTGCATGGTCTCTGATGGTACGCAAAGTAAAGCTTATCCGTCAACGGGGCGTCATTCTAACTGATGACCGAGGACAGCGACGGACCGACGTGGCCGCCGACGGTGTTTGAGATGTTCCAGGAGACCGGCGGGCAGGCCGTCGAGAAACAGCAGGAGCTGTTCAAGCAGATGTTCACGGGGATGTCGGGTGGGGTCGACATGAACGACCTCGGTGCGATGACCAACACCGCGACGTTCAAGACGCGCGTCCAGAGCGGCGGCCGGGTCAGTATTCCGGACGCCGAGCGGGAAGCCCTCGACATCGAGGAAGGGGATATCGTCCAGACGGTCGTTATCCCCGTCAAACGCAACAGGAGTGACTGATATGGACTACACAGACCCGGTGACGACGACATTCGAACTGCAGCGCCGGACGGTCGAACGCAGCCAGCGTGCCTTCGAGCAGGGTGTCGAGACCCAGCGGCGGTTCGCCGAGGCCGTCGTCGAGGGGATGGGGAACACGGAGACGACCCAACAGCAGGCGGTCGAACTCTCGCGGCAGGCCACCCACAGCAGCCTCGACGCGATGGCGTCCGGGCTCCCGGGCATGGGCGAGACCGTCGAAGAGCTCCGCGAAACCGTCGACGAGAGCTACGAGATGCTGCTGGAGAGCCACGCCCAGGCCTTCGACAGCGCCGTCTCGGAGTACGAGGACGGCCTCGACGCCACCGACGAGTACGTCGACGGCGCACTCGAGACGCTTGACGAACAGGTCACGATGCTGGTCGAGGCCCACGAGGAACTGGAGGCACAGTCCGTCGAGGCCGCCGAACAGTTCGGCACACAGGTCGAGGAGCTAGAGGAACAGCTCAAGCAGATGCAGGAGCAGGCCACGACAGCGGTCGGGGCCTGACGCTAGCGTTTTGCCGTCGCCGTACATACAGTAACCTATGACAGACCAACAGGAGCAGTGGACCGAGATGATGGAGCAGATGAACACCGCGCTCGCGGAGTCGATGGAACAGAACATGGCGGCGCAGGCGGAGTTCGTCGAGTCGTGGGCCGGCACGGTCGACGGCTCGATGCCGGACGAGGAGACCATGACTGACGGCATCGAGGGGTACAGCCGCGCCTACGAGGTGTGGATGGACGCCGCCGAACAGATGGCCGAGCGGGGTGCGGCCGTCGCCGAGGGTGAGGATGTCGCCCCCGAGGAGTTTCGCGACATCTGGCTACAGTCGGCAAACGAGGCGTTCAAGGAGGTGCTCTCGACGGAGGCCTTCGCCGCGGCCAACGGTCAACTCATCGAGTCGATGATGGAGATGCGCGGTGACGTCGACGAGGCGACACAGGACGCCATCTCACAGGCGGGGATGGCGACACGCGACGACGTCGAGGAGGTGGGCGAACGGCTGGTCGAACTCGAGCGGCGCCAGCACGCCGTCGAGGAGAAACTCGACCGTGTTATCGAGGAGCTGTAACAATGGCGTACAACCTGTTCAGTGCGGCACTGGACGCACAGACCGAGGCCGTCGAGGCGGCCGGTGACGCCGTCGAGCGGGGTCAGTTGCTCCCCAAACGCCTCGCCGAGATGGAGGCCGTCGAGGTCGGCACGACCCCCTCCGAGGTCGTCTACGAGGAGAACAAGCTAGAGCTACTCCACTACGAGTCCCGAACGGAGGAACAGCACGGCGTCCCGATACTCATCACCTACGCGCTGATCAACAAGCCGTTTATCCTCGACCTGCAGTCCGACCGCAGTGTCGTCCGACGGCTGCTGGAGGCGGGTCACGACATCTATCTGGTCGACTGGAACGAGCCCTCCCGGCTCGACCAGCATCTCACCCTCTCGGACTACATCAACCGCTACATCGACAACTGCGTCGATGTCGTCCGCGAACAGTCGGGCCAGGACAGCATCAACATCCTGGGCTACTGCATGGGGGGGACGATGTCCGCCGTCTACGCCGCGCTGTACCCGGAGAAGGTGCGAAATCTCGGGCTGATGGCCGCCGGGCTCTGTTTCGAGGAGACCGGCGGGGTGCTGGAGGACTGGGGGAGCGCCGACTACTACGACCCAAAGGACGTGACCGACGCGCTCGGGAACGTCCCCGCGGAGATGCTCGACGACGGCTTTGCGGTCATGGACCCTGTCGACAACTACCTCAGCAAGTACGTCGGCTTCTACGACAACATGGACGACGACGACTTCGCGGCAAACTTCGCCCGGATGGAGCGCTGGCTGGGCGAGGGGATCGACGTCGCCGGGGACGCCTACGTCGAGTTCCTCGAGAAGATCTACCAGGACAACGAGTTACA
>JBLGCN010000178.1:0-5155 GCA_047617405.1 Natronomonas sp. | reverse complement strand
GTGAGGCGCTGGCGACCGTCGACGCCGCCCACCTCGAAGACCGGATTCCACACTACCTGAGCGGCGGCGAGAAGCGGCTCGTCGGCCTCGCCGGCGTCCTCGTCCTCGAACCGAGCGTGGTCGTCCTCGACGAGCCACTGGCCGGGCTCGACCCCGAGCGCTCCCGGATAGTCGCCGACCGCATCCGGCAGGTCCGCGAGGAGGGTCTCAGTGTCGTTCTGTCGACTCACGACCTCGACGTTGCCGCGACGGTCGCCGACCGTCTCTGCGTGATGGTCGATGGTAATGTCGCCGGGTGTGGGACGCCCCGCGAGGTGTTCTACGACGACGCGCTCCTGGCGGAGGCGAACCTTCACCCGCCGAGTGCGGTTCGCGTGGCCCGCGAGACAGGACTGGATGCGAGCGCACAGCCGGTGACGGAAGCCGACCTCGTCGCCCTCCTCGGCGATGAGGCGAGAGACTCGGACGCCGTTCGGGCAGCCTCGGTCGATGGCAACGGACACGACTGACCGCCACCCCCGGCAGCCAGCGCCTCTCCCGACGGCCCGAGACGACACGGTTGTCGGAAGAAGGACAGCTCCGCCGGACGTGTCGAGGCGCAGCCGGTTCTACCCGCTCTATCTCACCCGTTTCGTCGGCAGCCTGGGCTTCACGCTGCTGACGCTGCTGCCGACCTACATCGAGCAGTTGGGTGCGACCGGCGTCACGGCCGCCTGTTCGTGACCGCGCTGGGGGTCGGCCGCGGGGTCGCGCTCGTCCCGCTGGGGTGGGCAGCCGACCGCTTCAGCAAGCGGGCGACCCTGCTGGGTTCACTGGCGCTCAGCGGAGCCGCCTACGCCTCCTTCACCGTCGTCGAGAGCTCTACAGGGTTCATCCTCGCCCGGACGCTACAGGGGCTGGGGGTCGCACAGCAACCCGACGGTCAGCGGTGGGATCTTGTATCACCCACTAGCTGGCTCAGGCGGGCACGCAGTGCTCTCGTGACAACTCGGTGGGCACGTCGGTGTGTCCGCTGCGGACCGGTAGCCTCTCCGTGAGTGCCGGTCACAGCCCGTAGCCCACAGGAGGCTACATTTCCGCCCGATTCTCACCGAACTATCGCCACCCCTGGACGGCTGTCCGGGAGACCAGTCAAAATTCATTTATTCCAGGCCCGCAAAATGTAAAACGAATTGGGCGTCAGCCTCGTCCGTTTCTCGCTCGCTCATCGGGTCGCCACGGGACGGGCGACCCGCAGGGCCGCGCTCAGGGAGAGGTGTCATCCCACACCATCCACAGATGAACGAAACAGAACTCCCCTGCACCACGTGTGGCAGCGCCCTCGTTGTGCGAACCGTCAACCCAGCGAAACCCCCAGTTAGAACAGTAGCATCGGACGCTGTCCGGGTCGTCGACTGTCCGTGCGACGCTCGGCACCATCCCAGGACGAGATTGAGGCAACTGGGTCGCACAGCGGGCCACTCCGAGACGACGGGTGACAGGTCAGAGGCCTGCGACTAACCATGCCCGACAGTCGCCCGCAACCCCCTGACTGGAAGCCGCTGGCAGACCCGTCGACGCTGGAGTTGCCGCCGGGCTCAACTGTCCTGATTGCAGGCCCCGAGCCACCTGCTCGACACGGGGTCGGGCTTCGGGTCCTCTGTCAGAACGGTGACGCGGACGAGACCGCTCTGGTCGTGACGACACTCACCGGCAGCGAACAGACCGTCCACGATTATAGCCGACTGTGTAACGAAGACCTGTGCCCGTCACTTCGTCTCGTGGATACGACTGCTGACTATCCATCCGGGCGGCGGTCGTACAAGCAGAGACCGGTCGTATTCGTTCCCGGTGCGGAGGACATCGAACGGGTCGTCATGGCCCTCTCGGACCTGACCGACGCGCGCTCCGGAGCCGGTGTCACCCGTCATCTCCTGATAGACTCACTCACGCCGGTTCTCCGGACAGCGCCGACAGGGAGCGTCTGTCGGATGGTATCACGGGTCGCGGATATCCGTTCTGGAGGTGGGCACTGTCTGTTCGGCTTGGACTATACAGCACACAGTGCTGAGACGATGGCCGCTGTAACCGCCCACGTCGACGGGATTCTCTGGGTCACACAGAGTGAGGAAACGGTTGCCCTCGGATATCGACCGGCACGGAGGCGCCACCCGCCTGCACACCAGGAGGCAGCGGTCGATGACTGAGCGGGCTCGGGAGAGGGCCCGGGTCCGCGGCTATCGACCGACAGGGGGTGTCGGCCCTTCGCTGCGGACCCCGGAGAGCACGGGTACAACAACGCCTCGCTGTCAAACGACCCGAGCCAACCGGACCGTCTGCCAAGCGGGCCACAACGGGTTGTCGGGTTGTCCTGTTTCCGCCGACGGGCTCGAAGCGGCAGGTGTGAGCTACGCCTCGGGTGCGGGCGGCTCGGCAAAGTCAGCCCGGTCAAGCGGCGGCTCATAGGCGCCGGTCTCGGTGACCAGGTAGTCCACCAGTTCCATCGGCGTCCGGTCGAAGGCCGGGTTGTAGACCGGGACGTCCTCGGGGGCGTTTTGAGTCCCGTAGACCGCCCGGAGTTCGGCCGGGTCGCGCTCTTCGACCTCCACCTCGTCGGCGTCCCGTTCGGTGTCGACGGTGGCGTGGGGCGCGGCCACGACGAAGGGGACGTCGTGGCGGTCGGCGACGACCGCGTGCTTGTAGGTGCCGACCTTGTTGAAGACGACGCCCTGGTCGCCAAAGGTCTCGCCGCCGCCGAGCACCACGCGGTCGGCACCCACGACGACGGCGTCGACACGGCCCTCCTGGAGACAGAGTCCGGCGGCGTTGTCGGGGATCAGGGTCACGTCGACATCCCGCTGCATGAGTTCGACGGTCGTGATCCGCGAGCCCTGATTGAGCGGGCGGGTCTCGTTGGCCAGGACGTCGACGTTCTTCCCGGCCTCCTGTGCGGAGTAGACAACGCCGAGGGCGGTTCCCCAGTCGACGGTCGCCAGCGCGCCGGCGTTACAGTGGGTCATCACCGTCGCCCTGTCGGCGAGCAGGCCGGCACCGTGCTCGCCCAGGCGCCTGTTACGCCGGATGTCATCGTCGGCGAGTGTCTGTGCTGTCCCGAGTGTGCGCTCGCGGGCCTCCGACACGGAATCGCAGTCCCGGAGAACCTCAAGAACGGCCTCGACCTCGCGGGCGAGATTGACCGCGGTCGGGCGAGCGTCGGCGACCCTGGCGGCCTCGGTTTGGACCCCCTCGAGGAAGGTCGGGTAGTCGTCGGCCTCGGTCGTGTGCGCGGCGAGCGCGACGCCGTAGGCGCCCGCGGCCCCGAGCGCCGGCGCACCGCGCACGCGGAGGAGTTCGATACTCTCGACCAGGTCGTCGACGGTCTCGGCGTGGTGCGTCGTGTGCTCGGCCGGAAGCCTCGTCTGGTCGACCATGACCACACAGCCCCGGTCCTCGTCCCAGTCGATCGTTCGCATACCACGCATTCGCCGGCCGAGGGGTATAACCGTTTCTCGGGCCGACACAGCAGGCAGGGCTACTGTACGCCGCGCCCGTCGTCCTGGGGAATCGCGTGCCCGCCGGCGTTGGCCAGCCGCCACCGGTAGAGGGTGTGTGCGAGCGAGACGACCGCCTGTGGGGGCAGCGGCTGGACGTCCTCGAACTCGGCGGTGAGCCAGTCGTTGTAGGCGTGACGGAGCTTCTGTGCGTCCTTCAGTGCGGATTCGAGCTGTCGGCGGTAGATGTCGTTTGTCATAAAGGGCGGTCGGCTCAGTTACCCTATTATTGGGGTCTGTTCTCTTGAATCTCCGGATTCAGTCCGGAGGGCAACGCCGACGGCGCAGGCGACGGACCCAGCGTTCAATTCTGTCCAGCCCTAACGGACGGTATGCCGACGGAGTGTGCGCTCTGTCGTCGCCGGGTCCCCGACGAGCACCTCGGGGACCCCCAGGCCGTCCAGGAGCACCATCTCCGACCGGAACGACGGGCCGAGAGCCCCACCGTCATGCTGTGTCGACCCTGTCACAAGCAGGTCCACGCGCTGTTCACCAACGAGGAACTCCGGGAGGACTACGATACTATCGAGCGGCTCCGCGGGGCCGACAGACTCCAGGATTACCGCTCGTGGATCCGCGGCACCGACAAGCTCGACATCCGTGTGTCGACGAGCGACCACGTCCGTGAGCGGCAGTAGCTGCGGGGTCGCCCGGGCCTCATACTGCTGGCTGTAACTGTTTTAAGATATCCGCGACCCCGGGGTCGCAAAATTCTTTACAGACTTACAGCCGGCAGCATCGGCCGCGGTCGCTCGCGGTCACTCCCCCTTGTTCTGGAACCAGACCTGCTGGCCGACAGGCGAGGCGTCGGGTTCGGGAAGCCGGGACCGGACGAGGTCACGGATAGCCAGCGTGGTCGTCAGGTCCACGCGCTCGCCGTCGGCCGGCTCGACGGTGACCACCCAGTGCCCGTCGCGCTCGGACACGGCACGGACGGTCCCCACGCGCCAGGCCTCACGGTCGTGTGTCGGCTCGCGGGCGTGAATCCGGTCGTGGTGCACACGCTGGGTACGGCCTCGACGCAAACGGGGGTTACGGTCCGGCCGGTCGGCCTCACTGCTTGCCCACATCCCTCTCCACACCCACCCACGGAGTTCGGGCTCGGACAGGTGCCGGCGGTGCTATTGTGTCAAAAACACAACACAGTACAGCAGGACCCGCTTTTTTCGCACGCCATTCGCTGAGGTGCCCGGGTGTTAGGGTCACCCGAGCGGTGCTGGCTCTGATCCTGAGCCAGCATGAGAGGGTCATCCTCGGCGGAACAAGAGCATTCCGTCACAGTTGGAGCCCGGCGAGTTCGCTGTTCGTGCTCCCCCGGAGTTCGACGCCGGTTTCCTCGACACCGGGGCAATGAACCCCGCGGTCACGTGTGGGGCCGACACAGTCGGCACGCGCCGGACCCCCGGCTGAACCGACCCGTGAGCTGTCGCCCCAGTTCGGTTCATCCCGGTCCGGGTGGCCGCGGACGGTGGCAGGCCACCCCCACTTTCCCCACACCACACCCCCCGGGCCGTCGGTGGCGAAGCCAGGAAACAGGCGTGGTCGGTCGGGTACAGAGCGACCGACGCCTGACTGCTGGACGGCGGACCGGAAGGAACCCTGCTATGTTCGCTCTGACCGGCACA
>JBLGCN010000177.1:0-5216 GCA_047617405.1 Natronomonas sp. | reverse complement strand
CCCGCACCGCGTCCAGTGCGGCGTCAGGCACCTCCCGGTCGACCCGCCACCGGCTGACGGTGAGTCCCTCGACGGGCGCGAGCGCGGCCTCGGTGTCCCGAACGGCCGCGGCGAGTTCGGCGAGTCCAGTCTCGGCAGCGACCGTCGCGGTCGCGTCTGCCCGGCCAGTCGCCTCACGGGCGGCCCCGAGCGGGTCCGCCTGCGCCCGCGCGGCCAGCCGGTCGTCGTGAACCCTGACCGCGTCGACAAACCGGCCGGCGGCGACGAGGAGCGCCGCTGCCCCCGCGGTGTAGGCCCGCTCGACGCCCGCAGCCCGGGTCAGGATGGTCTCGGCGTCCCGCCCGTTGAGCGCGGCGATGACCGTCGCCCGACAGCCCGGAGCCCGTTCCAGTCGACCCGACCCGTCACAGCTACCAGCGTCGACGACCAGCCGACCACCCTCGAACCGGGGCTGGCACCCACACCCCGGGTCATCCTCATCGGACAGCAGGGCGCGTAGTCCCATGGGGTGTCGTGCTCCCACGCTCGGTAATAAACCTCAGCCGCCACAGCTGGACCGTCCCGTTCGGTCGGAGCAACAGCGCCACCTGTAGGGTCCCACCCGTCCGGAGCGTGAGCCCGCCCGGCGGGCCCACGACGTCGCCATCGAGCAGCCACCGACTGTGTTCGGCCCCTCCCTCGACCCGCCAGGTCACCCTGGCACGGTCACCGGGCGCCGGGACTGTCAGCCGCACGAGCCCGGGGTGGGCCCACGTCCGCTCCGGCAGGGATAACGACAGCGTCCGCCTCGCGGTGACCCCCTTCGTCGCGGCCGCCGACCGTGCCCGAAGCGCCTGTGCCGCTGACTCGACCCGGTCGAGCTGGTTTGTCACCCGTGCGTCACTGTGTGCGCGGCCGGCCTCCTCGACGACAGGCACCGAGACACCGAGCAGCGCCACCGCGAGCGCAACGGCGAGGACGGCCCTGATCACAGCAACCGACGGAGTCGGCCAAGCGGCCCGTTCGCGTCGGGCCCGTCGCCGGCCCGCGCGTCAGTCCCTATCGGGTCGGCCACGCCGTCCGCCCAGGACGGCTCTGCGGAGCCGTCCTGCCTGTCAGACCCCTGCCCGCCGCCGGGCGTGTTGTCGGCTCTGCCCACCCGGTCACCCTGTATGCTGGTGGTTCTGTCGGGAGGCGCTGCACTCGGCGTTCCTCGCTCGGGGTACTCTGCCCCTGTGCCACCCTCCTTTGGCCGGCCACACCGGTCACAGCGGTCACCCGACCGCTGTCCGTCACCATGGGACACCTCGCCCTCGTGGCCCTGCTCGCGGTCACGACCACCCCCATCCCGGGTGGGTGGTCGGTCGTCCGCGGTGTGCTGTCCGCTCAGCGCCTCGACACGGGAGAGTGCCAAGTCAGCGCGTTCCTCCACCTCCCGGTTCACCGCGCGGACGTTCCCGACGTATCCACGCAGTGCCTGTGTCGCGGCCTCGAGTTCGGCAACCCGGTCCTCCAGGTCGGCGGCGGTCGTTTCGAGAGCTTCGAGCCGCTCGGCGGTGACGGCTGCCTCGGTGAGTGCGGCGACGTCGCCTTCACCGTCGGTAACCGCGCGTTCGAGGGTCGCAATCCGCTCCTCGAGTTGGTCGTCCATACGCCGGGTGGTCCAGCGATCCGGTTTAAATCCTGGGGCCAAACGTTCATCAGACAGTGTGACAACGTTCAGCCATGAAAGTCGCCCTGATCGGTGTGGGCCAGGCCGGTGGGAAGGTGACCCAGGCTATCGCCGAATTCGACTACCAGATGGACTTTGGCGCGGTCCAGAGCGCCTTTGCGGTCAACACCGCAGAGGCCGACCTCCAGTCTCTCGGCATCGACACGATGCTCATCGGCCAGGACCGGGTGAACGGTCACGGTGTCGGCGGCGACAACGAACTCGGCGCCGAGATCATGCAGGACGAGGCGATAGAGGTGATGGACGGGCTTGACGGCCGGATCACCTCGGAGACCGAAGCCGTGATGATCGTCGCCGGCCTCGGCGGCGGGACCGGCAGCGGCGGCGCACCGGCGCTCGTGCGCGAACTCGGCCGCATCTACAACATCCCGGTCTACGTGTTGGGGGTCCTGCCGGGCCGCGACGAGGGTGCCATCTACCAGGCAAACGCCGGTCGCTCGCTGAAAACCGTGACCCGCGAGGCCGACGCCGCCCTCCTCATCGACAACGACGCCTGGCGAGAGAGCGGCGAGAGCGTCCAGGAGGGGTTCGATACGGTCAACAGTCAGATCGCCCAGCGGGTCGGTGTGTTACTAGCTGCTGGAGAGGCCGTCGAGGGGGTCGGCGAGAGTGTCGTTGACTCCTCGGAGATCATCAACACCCTCCGCGAGGGCGGGGTCGCCAGCGTGGGGTACGCCACCGCCGAGGCGAGTGAGGACGCCGCCGAGAACGTCAACACGGTTACGAGTCTCACCCGTAACACACTCCTGACGAGCATGAGTCTGCCCGACGCCGTCGAGGCCGAGGCGGCGCTTGTGGTTGTCGCCGGCCGGCCCGAGCGGATCTCCCGCAAGGGTGTCGAGCGGGCCCGCTCGTGGGTTGAGGAGGAGACCGGCAGCCTCCAGGTCCGCGGCGGTGATTTCCCGCTCGACAGCGGGCGCCTCGCCGCGCTGGTGTTGCTCTGTGGGGTCGAGCGGTCCCAACGGGTCGAGGAGTTCATGGAACGGGCCCGCGAGGCAGGCGCAGGCGCCGACCGGGAGGCGCCGGCGACCGAGGATCTGTTCGACGAGGACCTCGAAAGCCTGTTTTAGACCAGGCTCGCGCCGTCGAACTCCGTCCGGTCGTAGTCGATATCCATCAGCGAGAGGATCGTCGGGGCGACATCGTAGAGGTCGGCGTCACGCATCGACGCCTCGGGGTCGTCGACAAACAGGGAGGCGTTGTCGAAGCTGTGCATCCCGTTGCGCGGGCCGGTGCCGAACACCTCCTCGCTACCCTTGAAGCCGGCCTTGAGGTCGAAGCCGTGGTTCGGGACGACAGTTAGGTCCGGCGCGATGTCGTCGTGGTCGCCACGGTAGGCGTTTTCCTTTGTCTCGACCCGGTCCGCGACCGGATTCCCGTCCGGGCCTTTTAGCCCCTCGAGTTTCGTCTTGAGCTCGTCCCGGACCTCCTCGTACTCCGCCTCGGGGACGCTACCACGGGGCTCACGACCCTCGAGGTTGATGTAGAATCGGCCGGGGATCAGCGAGTACGCGCGACTCGACTCACTGATGTCGTCGAGTTCGTCGTGGTCGTCGTCGTCGTAGGAGAGCCACCCCTCCTGGCGGAGCCACTCGTTGAGGTGGACCTCGTACTCCAGTGTGGTGAACCCGTGGTCGGAGGCGACCATCATCGTCGTGTCGTCGCCGAGCATCCCCCGGAGTTCGCCGAGATACCGGTCGAGTTTCCGGTAGAAGTCGATGAACTCCTGCCGGTACTCCCCGTCCCTGCTGTAGTGTTTGAACAGGAAATGGTTGACCCGGTCGGTGGTCATGAAGACGCCAAAAAAGAGGTCCCAGTCGTCCTCCTGAATGTAGTGTTTGAAGACCTCGAAACGGGCGTCCAGCGTCTCGTGGGCGTCCTCGATGAACGCGGACTTGTCGTCGTCGTGGCCGAGCTTTGCGTTGGCGTCGATCCTGTAGTCCAGGCTGTCTAGCCGGCTCCGGAGTTCCTCCGGCTGTGCGGCCCGGTCGATCCCGGGAGAGAGAAAGCCCGAGACCATCCGCTGGGTGTCCTGTTCCGGCGGGAAGGTGACGGGAACGTTCATCACCGTCGCGTCCCGACCGGCGTCGGTCACCCGCTGCCAGAGCCTGGTCGCCTGGACGTCCCGGCCCATCGGAACGTAGGTGTCGTAGGAGCCGTTCTCTCGGTCCTGGAAGCCGTAGACACCGGTCTCGCCGGGGTTGACACCCGTCGTCAGCGACGGCCAACAGGCGCTTGACTCCGGGGGAACGATGCTGTCGATTGCCCCCGCACTCCCGTCCTCGGCGAGTGCCGCGAGATGCTCGAACTCCTCAGGGTGGTCGTCAAGCAGACTGAACGGCACGCCATCAATACCAAAAAAGGCGACTCGGGGCCCCTCGTCGCCACGGAGTCGGTCAAACAGACCCATACTCGACCTACCGGTCTGGGGGGACAAGAAGGTTCGTCATGCGGTCCCGACGGGGGCGCCCGCGTCACAGTCGTGCTCAGGCGTCCTCGGTAGGGCCCGAACACTCGTCGTCGCGGTCGGGGTCGAAGTTCTCCGGAACGACTGTGAGGTGGGCGATACCCACCGGAGGGTGTCTCACTGCCATCACCCTATCTTCCCCCTGGGGACTAAAGTAATTACCCATGCTCATAATTCATCGGCAGCACCCGCCGGTATACCCATGGGGCATATCGATGGAGTGTGGCAGGGTGTTGGGCGGTGCGGTGACCCTCGACACGCGAGCGGTGGTAGTAGCGTTGAAGTAACTCGCATACGTGAGACGTGTATGTTCGAGAAAAACGTCGGCGGAGTGGACAGACAGATTCGACTTCTCGCCGGGACACTGTTGTTGACTGTTGCACTCGCGGGTCTGGTAACCGACGCCGCCGGGCAGTCCCTGTCTCTGGTAGCGCTTGCGGGCGCCGCTGGACTCCTGTTCAACGCCGTTGCGCAGCGATGCCTGCTGAACAGACTGCTCGGTATCGACACCTGCGGGGATACCTGCTGAGACACGCGGGTATCCTCACACAGCGACTCAGAAGGCCTCCTCGTAGAGGTCCATCGCGTGCTCGATGGCCTCCTTTGCGGCCGCCTTGTCCTCCCAGCCGAGCGTCTCGACCTCCTTGCCCTCCTCGAGGTTCTTGTACGTCGCAAAGAACTCGTCAATCTCGTCGAGGGTCTGCTGTGGGATATCCCCGATGTCGTCGATGTGGTCGAACCGGGGGTCCTCGGTCGGGACCGCAATCACCTTGTCGTCCTGCTCGCCGTCGTCGTCCATCCGCATCAGCGCGACCGGCCGGGCCTCGACGACACAACCCGGGAACGTCTGGTCCTCGACCAGCACGAGCACGTCAAAGGGGTCCTCGTCGTCGTAGTACGACTGCGGGATAAACCCGTAGTCGGAGGGATAGTGGACGTTGCTGTGGAGCACCCGGTCCAGGACGACCCCCGGGAGGTCCTTATCGTACTCGTATTTGTTGCGCTCGCCTTTCAGGCACTCGACGACGGCGTAGATCT
>JBLGCN010000176.1:0-5245 GCA_047617405.1 Natronomonas sp. | reverse complement strand
GGGCCGGCCGGGGGCTGGCGGCGCCGGGCGCTGTCGGAGGGGTATCAGTCGCTGTGTGCGGTCCCGCTGACGTACGACGGCGTCACTCACGGCGTGTTGACCGTCGGCGTCGAGTCGCCAAACGCCTTTGACGACCGCGAGCGCGACGTACTCGCCCAGTTGGGCACGTCCATTGCGAACGCGCTGGCGGCGGTCGAGCGACGCCGGGCTCTGGAGTCGGACGAGACGGTCGAGTTGGTCTTCAAAGGGAGCGGTGAGGCGCTCCCCTTCGCCCGGGCGGCGGCGGCGGCCGACTGCCGGGTCAGGCTCGAACGGACCGCGAGCCGGCAGGACGGCCCCGTCAGTGTCTACTTCAGCTTCGACGGTGACGTCCCCGAGGACGCCCCGACAGTCGCACGGCGGGAGTTGCCGGGGGACGTTGAGGTGGTGGCCGAGGAGTCGTCGTCGACGCTGGTGGAGGTCCGCACCGACGACTGGTTCGGGGCGCCACTCGCCGAGTACGGGGGTGTACTCCGGAGCGCGTCGGCCGAGCCCGGCGAGACGACAGTCACCGTCGAGGTGCCGACGGAGGCCGACGTCCGGTCGTTCGTCGAGCGGCTGGGGTCGGTCGCCCCGTCGCTGGAGCTGGTTGCCAGACGCCAGCACAGCCGGCAGGAGCGGACCACGGCGGAACTCGGCGACCAGGTCCGGGAGGCGCTGACCGACCGGCAACTGGAGGTGCTCCGGACGTCACTGTCGGCGGGGTACTTCGAGTGGCCACGGGAGAACGACGGGAGCGAGGTTGCCGCCCGCCTCGGCATCACGCAGCCGACACTGAACAAGCATCTCCGTCTCGCCGAGCGGAAGGTGTTTAGCCTGCTGCTCGACCCGGTGGAGTGAGTCACTCGAACCCCTCGCGCTGGAGGGAGGCCAGCGAGCCGCCGAGAAACGGGGCGAGCGAAACGGTCCGGAGTAGCCCGAGCGTGGCGAGCGCCGGCTGTGTACGGTCGGGGACCGGGTACGCGTGGTCCGCCCGGGCGGTCGCCGCCGTCCGGGCGAGGGTTCCGACCCGCCTGGCCCGGCGGGCAGCGTAGGCCCCGACGGCGTCGGCGGCCGCCCGCGGTCCGCGGGTCAACGCCGAAACCAGCGCCAGCGCGTCCGCGATACCGGCCGAGAGCTGGACGCCGCTGGCCGGCGAGACCGGGCAGGTCGCCCCGCCACAGAAGGCGACGCGACCGCGCCCCCACCACGACCGGGCAGGGTCCGCCGACAGCGAAGAGACCTGTCTGACACTCACCGGCTCGCAGCCGGAGAGGGCCGGCACCCAGGTCGCCCCGTCGGGGAGCGCCTCCCGGACCGTTTCGGTCGGCGTCGCCGGCGCGTCGCAGGCGGTCGTCACCCGGAGCAGGCGCCCGGGGTCACCGGGTCGCGGCAGGGACTCTGCCAGCACCCCCGGCTGCCAGCCCTCGTGGATGTGGCCCGGAGCCGTCGTCGCGTCCCGGTCGGTGTCGGTCACGACCGGCACCTCGTACTGTCTCAGGGCAGTGGTCTCACCGTCCCGTCCGTCGACGGCGGGTGTGGCCTGCTCGCCGTCGCTCCGGGGTAGCCCGTCAACCCTGCTCGTGTCGACCGCCACGTCGAACCACTCCCGGACGCCGTCGTCGAAGGCGACCACCAGCCCGCCCTCGTGGCGCGAGAGCGAGTCGACAGTCCGGTCACGCCCCTGCCCCGTGTGGAGTTCGGCCTCGAGAGCCCTGCGGAGGCGTGTCGTTCGGACAAGCGCCGGCCGGCCGGCGGCCGTGTCGGCTACGTAGGAGCGCAGCGTCCCGTCGGCCCGGACATCGACACGGTCGACGCCGACCCCGCAGTCGGGCGCCGACACGTCGACGCCGAGGGCGTCGAGCAGCCGGAGTGTCGGCGGCCAGAGATAGCCCAGCCGGGAGACCGTCGCCGTCTCGGAGCCCCTCACGAGCACCGGGTCGTAGCCCGCGCGGTCCAGCAGGAGCGTGAGTGCGAGGCCGGCGACGGTCTCGCCGACCACGAGCACCTGTCTGTCCGCCTCCTCGGTAATGAGGCCGTCGTCCGGCAGCCACACAGGCCCGCCGGGTGCGTCGGGAGGCGGCGCGGTCGGGCTGTCGCGGTCTGCCGGCTCCGACCGCCAGCGTGTCACTGTCCGCCCCTGGTCGCGCGGCGGGGACCGGGTCTCCTGCATTTACCGCGCACTCGGGGGCCATCCCACGTAAGCGGGTGTTGCGTGTTTCAGGGGGAGACACAGCTGTTCACTCCTGGACAGCGTGTCGCCGGGTGCCCGCACCGGACCCCGGGACAATACACCTAGCCGTCCGGGCGGGGCCCGGGCAATGTCAGTTGCCGGCACACTCTGGTATGAGGGGGCCGACCGTGGAGGTATGAGTGAGGCAGCCGGGTTCGAACGGTCCAGGCGGTCGAACGCCGAGGCGCGTCAGACGGCGAACGGAGAGGCGGCCAACCAGGTAGAGGCGTCCCCGACAGAGCTACTGGAGCTACTCGACGCCGAGTACACACAGGAGATTCTCGAGGCAGTCAGCCGGGAGGCGAGGTCGGCACGGGAGCTCGCCGAACTGTGTGGCGCCTCCCGACCCACGGTCTACCGGCGACTTAATAGCCTCCAGGCGGCCGGGCTGGTCGAGACGGAGGTCGAGTACGACGCCGACGGCCACCACCGGACGGTCTTCGAGACGACTCTGGAGGCGGTCTCCGTCGACGTGACCGACGACGGGCTGTCGGTGACCGTCACCACGGCCACCACAGACGAGCCGACGACCCGGGCGGAGCAGCGCCGGTCGCGGCACTGAGTGCGGCGGTCGGCCGCTCCCGAGCCCGCCGGCGCGGGCGTCCGCTCCCCGGACACAATACAGCTAGCCTGTCACTGCCAGCAGGGACAACGGATATAGACGGTAGCTTCCAGGGGTCGGAGAGACAAGAGAGGTAACATGACAGAGACGGCAGCCTCCCGATGCACCGGAGCAGAGCAGGAGCCGACGGACGACACGGCCGTGTCACCGGAGACGGTGATCGCCCTCCTCAGCGACGAGTACGCCCGGGCGTTTCTCAGGGCTGTTCGGACCGAGGCAAAGTCGGCCCGGGAGCTCGCGGAGGAGTGTGGTACCTCGCGGTCGACGGCCTACCGCCGACTCGACCGGCTCCGGGAGGCGGGGCTGGTCGTCGAACACCTGGCGTGTGAGCCGGGGGGTCACCACCGCCGGACGTTCGTCGCAACCGTCGAGTCTGTCGGGGTCGAACTCGGCGAGAGCGGGTTCGAGACCGAGGTCGAGGTCTGCGACCCGCCGGCCCCGACCCACGGCTGACCCGGGGCGCTCTACCTCCCCTCGAACTCGGGTTCGCGGTCCTCGTTGAACGCGGCGGCACCCTCCTCGAAGTCCTCGGTGCCCAGTAGCTCGGTGAACATCGCGCGGTCGTGGGCGACACCCTCCCGGAGCCCGGCCTGGGTCGCCATCTCGGCGGACTCCTTTAGCGCCTGCAACGAGAGCGGCGCCTGGCCGGCCAGGTCCGTGACGAACTCGTCGACGGCCTCGTCGAACTCCTCATCCGGGTGGACATCGTGGATCACCTCGGCGTCGCTCATCCGCTCGGGTGGGAAGTGCTCGCCGGTCATCGCAATCTCCTTTGCCAGCCCCGGCCCGGCGAGTTTTGTGATGTACTGGACGGCCCCGGCACCCGGCAGGAGTCCGAGGTCGACCTCGGGGAGCCCGAACCGGCTGGACTCACTCGCCAGCCGGAAGTCACAGGCGAGGGAGAGTTCGAACCCCCCGCCCAGGCAGTAGCCGTCGATCTTCGCCACGACGGGGGCGGGAAACTCCCGGACGAACCCGTAGAGGCCGGGGTCGGAGCTCCCCCCGGCGGAGTCATCGGAGAAGCCGCTGATGTCCGCCCCGGCCGAGAAGGCACGGTCGCCGGCGCCCTCGATGACGACAACCCGGAGGGCAACCCCGTCGGCGCCCTCGTTGTGGGCCTCCAGTTCCTGCATGGCCCCGACCACGTCGGTCCGGATCTGGTCGTTGAGCGCGTTCAGGGCGTCGGGCCGGTCGAGGGTGACCGTGCCGACGCCGCGGTCGCCGTCCCAGTCGACCTGGACGGCCTGGTAGTCGCCCATCTCAGGCACCCCCCTCGGGTCGTGTGGTTGGCCGGCTGTGCCGCCGTGTCTGTGGAGACGGTGACATGGCTCATGGAACCGCCAGCGGCGACATAAAAACACCGGTCACCGGTCACCGGGATCCGAAATAGGTTTGTCTCGGTACTGTGCAATGCGAACGATGGACAGGATCTCGCTGTCGAACACGGCCTTCGAGGGGAACAACAACGCGTACCTGCTGCGGAGTAACGGGACCACGGCGATGGTTGATACCGGCGACGCGACCGACGAAACCCGCGAACACCTGGAGACGGAGTTGGCCGACCGTGGCCTCGGCTTCGCGGATATCGACGTCGTCTTTCTCACCCACTTCCACGGTGACCACACCGGGCTGGCGGCGACGATCCAGGAGGAAAGCGGCGCGACCGTGTACGCCCACGAGGACGACGCCGCACTGATCAGCCAGGACCCCGAGGCACAGGCGGAGATGGAGGAAAAACAGCTTGCGTACTTCGAGGAGTGGGCTATCCCTGAGGACCAGCAGGCGGTCCTCAGGTCGATCATGCACGGCGACGGTGACCTCTTTGGCGCCGGCCCAGACGTCGAGCCGTTTGCCGACGGCGACAGCTTCCAGGTCGGCGACTACGAGGTCACGGCCCGACACACCCCGGGGCACGCCCTGGGGCTGGCGAGCTTCGAACTGACCGTCGACGGCGAGGACATCGTCGCCTCGGGGGACGCACTCCTGCCGGTGTACACCCCCAACGTCGGCGGCGCTGACATCCGGGTCGAGGGGGCCCTCGGGAAGTATCTCGAGACCCTCCTCGGGTATATCGAGGCCGACTACGACCGCGCTTGGCCGGGCCACCGCGACCCCATCGAGGACCCGGCCGCCCGTGCGGCGACGATCGTCGACCACCACGAGGAGCGGGCCTGGCGGGTGCTCGATGTGCTGCGGGAGCAGGGCCCGTCGACGCCCTGGGAGATCAGCGCCGAACTGTTCGGCGACCTGGAGTCGATCCACATCCTCCACGGGCCGGGTGAGTCCTACGCACACCTCGAGCACCTGGAGGCTGACGGCTACGTCGAGCGGGAGGGGCAGGAGTACCACATCACCGAGGCCGCCCGCGAGCG
>JBLGCN010000175.1:0-5301 GCA_047617405.1 Natronomonas sp. | reverse complement strand
TGGGACGCCAGAAACCGGCAGTCCTCGGGAATCTCAAAGCTCATGAGAGAACGCGGGTCGCGGTGACATGTGCCTTCTTTGGTTCCTCCCGGTGACCGCGCAGGCGTCCCGACGGAGACCGCGGGAGGTGTGTGCTCACAGCGCGTCCGGCCACGGTACCGTGGCCCACCCGCGGGGTGACCGTGGTGGACCCCACGCGCCGCGCGACGGAGTTAATGCCTCGGTCGCGCCGCAACCGGACGGATAAACGACATCTCACGATAGCAAACCGCTCGCGGGGGTTGAGACCACAGCGTGGCTCCTGCTGTGAGACCGCAGAGTCGGACCCGCTCCGCGGTATCAGGACGGGCGACCCCCCAATCGCCGCGGCGGACATCGTCAGTCGTCCACGGTGGTGGGGGCCGCCGGTTCCGCCTGTAACGCGTCGGGCCGTCTGGACCACGGTCTCCACCTCAGTTTCTCCGCGTAGTGGAACGCGGAGTGGTCCTGTGTCGGGTCAACAACCGTCAGCGAGAGCCAGTCGTTGTCCAGCAGTTCGGTCAGCTCCTCGTGGTCGGCCAGGACCTCGGTGACCCGCTCGACCGGCGCGTGGATGACCGTCGAGAGACGCAGCGGCTGGTGGTGTGGCTCGCCGTCGGCGGCCATCAGCGACTGGAGCGGGAGCCCCGTCATCAGGTCGCCCCCGTTGCCCTGGTAGACGCCGACGTTCCCGACGGGGTTGTGGGTTATCTTCGACCCGCTCCCGTAGACGGTGTTGTCGACCGTCGAGAAGTAGTACTGGGTGTTGATCCACTGAGTGACCACCAGCGGCCCCGTGAGTATCGCCTCGAGTGCGTCGCCGTCGGGGTCGGTCGACCAGTCGTAGGAGTGGAGGAATGCGCGGCCGTCGAGGTCGACATCGGTCGTCAGCCCGCGGGGGCCGATAACGAAGCCGGCGTTACCGGC
The DNA here is from genome assembly GCA_047617405.1 of Natronomonas sp. Taxonomy (GTDB): domain Archaea; phylum Halobacteriota; class Halobacteria; order Halobacteriales; family Haloarculaceae; genus Salinirussus. Next base: position 4,356 of record JBLGCN010000175.1, on the reverse strand, counting down.
CAGCCCCCACTCGGGGCGTGTCTCGGCCCAGTCGGCGGCGCGGCGCTCGGTCTCCCTCGTGGCCGTCGACCGGTCGATACCCATTTCCTCGGCCCGCTCAGCGGCCGCGTTCTCGCGTGCGGTCGCGAGGGCTGTACGCAACTCGTCGAGGTCGTCGGCGTGGCTCTCGGGGACACCCTCGGCGTACAGTTCGACCTCACCGGTCGTCGTGTTGTGCTGGCCGGCGAGGAAGACGGTGTCTTCGGGGATGTCAAAGCCGCGGTCACGGAGTTTCGTCTGTACCTGGGGGTCGCCACAGATGGCCGCTAGCACACGGGCACTCGGGCCGCCGGGGTTGCCGGCACAGGCACCACAGTCCAGACTCGACTCGTAGGGGTTGTTCGCCGTCTCACTGGCGTGTCCGGCAAAGACGACGAGCCGGCCGAACCGCTCCCACCCCATCAGTTCGAAGGCCGTGGTGGCGTACTCGACCCGCTCCTCGACGGTTAGCCCGGCCGGCAGGTCGTCCGCGGCAGGCTGGTGCCGGAGGCGTGGCTCACAGAACTCGTGGTCGTCGGGGACCGACTCGTCGGCGGCGTCGAAGAGGTCGTGAACGCGTCCAGGGAGGAGGGTTCGGGCTGCGAGTGAGAGGCCGTAGGCGCTCCCGGCGGTCTCGACGTAACTGTATGCCGTGGCGGCGTTTGCCTCTAGTGTCTCGATGAGTTCGTCGGCGGCCGCGCGGAGACCCGACCAGCGGTCGTGGCGTGCCCGTGTGTCCGCGTCAGTCGGCACGTCGGTGATACGGTGTTGTGGGTCCAGGACCGGTGGACAGGCATCGACCGACACCTCGGTGTCGTACCCTCGGTGCTCCATCGGGACACCGAAGAAGCCGGCGTAGCCGTGGGTCTCGTAATCGCCAACTGCCTCGGTGTGACGGCGGATCCGTTCCGAGCGGGTGTCGATACAGAAGACCAGTTGGGCGGCCGGGCGGTCCGACCTCTCACTGTCTGCGACCGACCGGCTCTCCGCGGCGACGGCTCCGACGAGGTCGTCACGGTAGGTCCCCTCCCACGCACGCAGGAACGCCTGTGCAAGCTCGTCTGCCGGGTCCACCTCGGCGGCGTCGTCACCCGGCTCGATATCGGCGCCGACGGCGTCTAGCAGTGCCAGACGCACTGCGAGGTACCCCGCCAACGAAACCGGATACGTCGACTGCCACGCGCTGTCGTCCGCGGCGCGTTGCTTGATGAGCCCGGTCCACCCCGGAAGCGCAGCCAACTGCTCCTCGAGGATGGACACCCACTGGCTCTCCGGGTACGGCTCGAGGGCTGCCCCGATAGCCTCGACCGGCGTCTCGGGCAGGGCGGCGACGAGCCCCTTGGCAGGCACCTCCCCGTCGTGTTCGGCCACGTCGGCAAAGGCGGCGTAGAACCCGGCTTCCCGGTTCGGCATCGACCAGTGGGCGGTTCCCTCGTCGAGGAAGGCCGACAGCCACTTTGTCAGCACCCGGTCGACGTGGTCTGTGGCGGTGTCCGTGGCACCGTCTCGGGTGTCCGTGTCGGCAAGCCGGTCGAGCAGTGTCCGGGGCTGGCCCTCGTAGCCGGCCTCGGCGAGTTCCGCGTCGAGTATCTCCGGGTCGATCTGGCCGCGGTCCAGTGCCCGTTCGAACGTCTCGGCGCTGGGGTAGCCACGGCCGCCCAGCAGGCTAGCCGCCTGCTCGACCGCCTCGCCGAACGGCTGGTCCTCGAACCCCGAGAGGGGGTTTGCCGTCACGAACGAGTGGAGTGGCCAGAGGCTGCCGACACTCGTGGCTGCGTCGTCGATACTGTCGCGGATCGTGGGCTCAGCGTTCACTGTAGTCCTCCGTGGAAGTCACGAGTGTGTCCGATGGCGGTTGGGCCGCGTTCAGCAGTGCCACGTAGAGACGCCGGCTGCGCTCGTGGACGCCGGTCTCGATGGCGGTGTAGATGGCGAGGAAGCTAACGGCGATGGCGCCGTGGAGCAGGGTTAGCTCGGTCGCTGCGGTACCGACGGTCAGGAGCCCCGAGACACCCTCGTAGACGACGGCGTAGACCACGATGGCCGGAAAAAAGACCAGCGGGACGGCCCCGTAGCGGGCCACCGGCGAGAGCGAGGTGTGCTGAATCGCGCCCCGGGCCGCGTGGAGCGTGGTGACGACGACAAAGAATGTCAACAGGAGGCCGCCGTCGACGGCGGCCCCCTTCCCCGTCAGCAGCGTGAACACCGCGCCGCCGGCGAGCCCGGTCAGCAGTGCCACGACGACACCGCCGACGCTCGTCAGACGGCCAACGGTGTGTCCGGTGGTCTCGCCCGGGGCTGTGTGTTCGACCTGTTCGCCCGAGCTGAGGAACTGATAGGCCTTGTAGAACCCGTGGAGAATGAGGTGAGTGATGGCGGCCCCGAAGAAGCCGAGGCCGGCCTGCATGATCATAAACCCCATCTGGCCGACCGTCGAGCAGCCGAGTTTTCCTTTTATATCCGTCTGGACCGACTTCAGGAGCTTGCCACCGGCGGCACTCGCCGCGCCGACGGCAACCACTGCGAGCATGAGGGTGGAGTCGACGGTGATGACGGGGGCAAACCGGGTCAACAGGATGCCCCCCGCGTTGACGAAGCCGGCGTGCATCAGCGCGGACGCCGGCGTCGGCGCGGTCATCGAGGAGAGCAGCCAGGTGTGAAACGGGACCAGGGCGGACTGTATCATTGCCGCGAGTACGACGGCTCCGGCAGCCACCAGCCATATTGGGCCACCGAGCGTGTCGGCGGCCGCGGCGATTCCGGAGACCGTCGTTGCACCCGTTGTCACCCACAGTGCCGTCAGTGCAACACCGAGGAGCGCGCTACTCGCGAGGAAGTACCGGCGGGCAACCGTCGCGGCTGCCTGTGCCTGGTCCCACCCGCTGACGGTGCCGATAAGCGCCGCCATCAGCAGTCCCATCGCCAGCCAGAGGAACCCGAACAGGGCAACGTGGTCGGCCGCGACCAGCCCCATGACGCTCATCGTGAAGGCGGTGGCAGTGGCGAAGAACTTCGTCTCGTGGGCGCTCCCGGCCATGTAGCGGCGCGAGTAGCTGTGGACAATCCCGCTGAAGAAGCCGACGACAACCCACATCAGCACGGTCAGTCCATCGACGGCGATTACACCGGGGACCCCCCACCCGTCACCGGTCCGGACTCGGGCGAGGAGAACGACGACACTCGCCGCGAACAGTAACCATACGAACCACGTCAGTACAACCGGTACGGGCGGCGACTCCACCGTCGTGTCCGGGAGCGCTCCGACCGTCGGTTTCGAACTGTCTCCTGCCATTCTTTCTCTCGTCGTACGACCGAGTTCGGCGACCGAGACGCGCTCGGGGTCCGTTTCTGGTCGTCTCTATCCGACATGGAGAACAGAACGACTGTTAAATCTATCTATATTCCCAAACCGTTCGGGAGGGCCGCGGTTGTCGTCTCCCACACGGTGCTGGCGCAGACCCGGGAGCGTAACAGGACCGCCTCGAGCGGGTTGCCGGCCGGTCGGGTCCGGTTCGGCGCCGACTGGGCTGGAGGAGAGGTCCCCCTCCTCATACTGCCGGCTGTAAGTCTGTGAAGAATTTCGCGACCCCGGGGTCGCGGATATCTTAAAACAGTTACAGCCAGCAGTATCAGGAGTTGTCCTCTGTGTGGTCCTTCGGATTGAACTCGCCAAACGGCGTCGTCTCGTGGGTCCGGACGAGGACCTCGTCGGCGACGGTAAGCCCCATGTCGAGGAGCTCCTGTGCGACGGGGGTGATTTCGCTGTCCGTCTCGCCGACGGCAGTCACGAGGAGGTTCTGTTCGCCGGTGACCAGCTCCTGGACCGCGACGACACCGTCGATTGCCAGGATATCGGAGATCAGGTCACCCCGTTCGGGGATCGAGGCGGTACAGTAGAGCAACATCCGGAGCCGGTAGCCGGACTTCCGGTAGTCGACACTGGCGCTGTACCCTTTGATCACGCCGTCGGATTCGAGCCGCTGGATCCGCTTGCGGACGGTGCTGTCCGAGGTCCCGGTCCGCTCCGCGATGTCCCCGGAGGACATGTTTCGGGCGTCCTCCTGGAGTGCGTACAGGATCGCCCTGTCGACATCGTCGATCTCCTCGGTGGTCATACCAGTGTCTCCGCGGCAAGGGCACTTTACCTTTGTACGTTGCTCGGCTGTTCCGCCCAGCGCTCTGTCCGTGCCTCCCCAGGCGGGACGTGCCGGGTCGTCGCTACAGCGGGTCGGTGAAGACCGTAACGTCGCCGTCCTCGGTGAGGCCGATGCTCACCCCGGTCTCGAGCCGGTTCTGTGTCGTGTACGGCTCGAGTTCGTTGTACAGGTGTGCGTACAG
>JBLGCN010000174.1:0-5322 GCA_047617405.1 Natronomonas sp. | reverse complement strand
GTCTCGTTGAGCGACACATCCCTGTCACGGCATCCCCAACCTCTTCGAAACGTGGACGGTATCGCATCGCTGCGCCGTTGTTCCGGTTCTGGTTCCGATTTGTCTACGGAAATCAGGACCAACTTCGCATCCTCGGTGACGACGCGTACGAGGAATTCGTTGCCCCGGAACTCGCCGACTACGTGAGCCCTATATTCGAACGGTTGTGTCAGCAGGCACTCCCACGCCTTGTCGACCGGCAATTCCGCGATGTCGGCCAGTGGTGGTTCAAACAGCACGAACTCGACGTTCTCGGTCTCACTGACGAGGGACTCGTCGCCGGCGAATGCAAATTCACCTCATCGCCGGTAAGCGAAGGCGTGCTTTCCGACCTCGAACGAACGACAGCCGAAGTACAGTGGTCAGAGAGGCCCGCGAACGCAGAACCCCTCTACGTACTGTTCAGTCGATCCGGATACACCGACGATCTTACCGACGTCGCAAGCTCCAGAGACGACGTGCTCCTCTTTGAATTGACTGACCTCGTCGACTCACACGAGTAACGGCTTCGAGGCGCTTACTGATGAGTATGCTCGGATATCTGTATCATCCGAACTGAACCGTCAGTCGCCGACCAACTGAATAACGAAACCTACCTGATTTCCTCATCCTCTGTAGAGGCCGATGAAGAATCCGTGGTCAGTCGTGATTGAACCCAGAGTTAGGTTCGTCGGCAGCGTTCCGGAACTCATCCTCGAAGCGCTCGCGTTCTTCAGCATCGTCCGGGAGGTCGTAATGGAGCTTCTGGACACGTGACGATACGTCACAGCGCTGTTCGATCCCATCCCCGGAGACACCTCTGTTCTTCTGGTCAGTGATGTACCCGGTTCGGATGTGGTGTGGGGCTCGACTACTCGGACACTTGAATGCGGAGTTGTTCTTCTGGGCCGCTTCGCAGTCCTCAGGGTCACGGTCGTGAGGACAATCTAAACCCACCATACATGGTCGAGTCCGCTTGTAGGCGATCCTCTGTACTGTCGATGGGCTAATTCTTCCGTCACCTTTCGTGAGTAACGGTTCTCTCCCCTCCTCATCAGTCACAGGCGACCGCTGATCATCGAGATAGTCCTGAATGATCTCTGGAATATCCCTATAGAGCGTTATTTCCCGTTCGCTACCCTCGTCATTTTTGAGTGGTGTCGTCTCTTGCGTCTCATACTGGAGAATCCGATCCTGGTAGTCAAAGTCGGACACATCACGCCCGATCAATCCACTTTTTCGCGGACCAGACTGGCACATCAACTCCATCGAAACATGCTCTATATCAGCGTATTCGTATTTCCGAAGGTGGTCCAGAGCTGCTTTCGCTATCTCTGGGTCGACTTTCTTCTTATCGACACCCTCTCCGCCCTCGTAATCTATTTCGGGTATCTCGACGGACTTTTCGAAACGAACTGGAGCCATCCGGTGTTCGATTAAGTATTGGATGAACTCGCGGAAGAGATACATATTGTCCTTGAGCGTAGTGTCCGCTAGCGGTTCGTCGCGCGACAAGGACTCATACTTCCGCCACTGATCGTATCGCTCAACGTCCTCGCTCGTCAGATCATCGCTCGTGTCGACACGCGCCTCATCTTCCAGGTATGTCTGGAGATAGTTTAATTTCCGTTTGTACTGTCCCGTCGAACCCACCTCTTCCAGTTTCTTTTCCCAGAATTCATCCAAGACCTCATCTATCGGGCGCAATCTTAGTGAGAGTTCAGGAAAAGAATCTTCTATCTGATCCACGACAGTGGAGGCTATCTGCTCCAAGAATTCCTCTGTCGGATCCTCAGAGAGGTGTTCTTTATAAGGAACCCGACGCAGTCTGTTGAATCTACATCGTTCGGAAAACGAATGGGCGCTGCAGGATTTGAACCCGCGACAGCGTGGTCCGAAGCCACGTACTCTGTCCAGACTGAGCTAAGCGCCCGCCTCGCGGTATGGTAAACTGTCCTCACCGCCGTCTGTGAGCGCCGCGCACTCCGCACTCAAACCTCAGCGTATCAACTGTTATAAGCACACTGGATTCACCGGGCTGCGTTTATACAACCGCCACCGAGTGTCGCTATACTCAACGGCGGTCGGCGGCTGTGGTTCGACGGCAGAGGGTTCAGGATGATCAGTACGCCGGTCAGTGTTTCCTTGCATCGCCCGTGGTGGCACGCGGCGACGCTACGAGTTGTCAGGCCTCATCGACCATATCCACGCGGCTGGCAGCCTCGGTGGCACGGTCCCGGGCGGAGTCGATGTCGGTGGCGGTGGCGACGGCGACACCCATCCGTCGGCCGTCGTACGCCTCGGGTTTGCCGAACAGTCGCAGGTCGGACTCGGGCACCGAGAGGGCCTCGTCGGCCCCGGTAAACCCGGGCTGGTCGAGGGGTTCGTCGGCGACCAGCGCCGCGCTCGCGCCCGGGCGTTCGACGGTCACCTCGGGCACCGGGAGGCCGAGGACCGCACGCAGGTGAAGGTCGAACTGGCTGAGTCGCTGCGTGCCAAGCGTGACAAGCCCGGTGTCGTGGGGTCGCGGTGAGAGTTCGCTAAACACCACCGCACCGTCTCGGAGGAAGAACTCGACGCCGAAGATTCCGTCACCGCCGAGCCCGTCTGTCACCTCGCGCGCCATCCGCTGTGCGGCCGCCAACTGGTCGTCCGTTAGCCGGTGGGGTTGCCAACTCGTCCGGTAGTCGCCGTCCTGCTGTGTGTGGCCCACAGGGGGACAGAAGGTCGTCCCGTCGTCGTGAGACACCGTCAGGAGGGTGAACTCGGAGTCGAACGCGACGAGTTCCTCGACGATGACCCGGCCGGTGTCTGAGCGCGAACCCGTCCGGGCGGCCTCCCAGGCGGCGTCGAGTTCCTCGGGGTCGTGCACGATTGACTGTCCTTTGCCCGAGGAGGACATCGTGGGTTTGACCACTACCGGCGTCCCGATGGTCGCGGCCGCCTCGCGGTATGCCTCGTGGCTGTCGGCAAAGGCATACTCGCTGGTCGGGACGCCAACCTCCTCGGCGGCGAACTCGCGGATCCATTCGCGGTCCATCGTCAGCTGGGTCGCCCGTGCCGTCGGCACCACGTCGTAGCCCGCCTCCTCCAGTCGCTCGAGTTCGTCGGTCGCGATGGCCTCGATCTCCGGCACGATAACCGCAGGGTCCTCCTGGTCAACGACCTCCCGCACCGCGGTCGCGTCGGTCATGTCGATGGTGTGTGCCCGGTGGGCCGCCTGCATCGCCGGCGCGCGTTCGTACCGGTCAACGGCGACCGTCTCCACACCCAGCCGCTGGGCCGCGAGGACCACCTCCTTGCCGAGTTCCCCGCTCCCGAGCAACAACAGTGTTGTCGCGTTCGCCGCCCCTGGCGTCCCCAAGTGGCTCCCGTGTGTGGGTGGCATGGCTGACCATCGGGCAACAGGAACAAAAGTGACCCGGGTAGGGGCGTCCGGAACCACGGCCCGTCACCCGCGACACACAGCGAGGGAAATGTCGGTCCACCGCTTACAGCGCCCTGTGCTCGTCGCCGGCAGTCAGGAGCCGCCACCGTATTCGGTGGCACGCGGCTCCCGGGTCACGCCGCGTCCTCGGTACGCCTTCGATGGGGCCGGGGCTGAGAGACTCGGGGGAAGGACCCAGGAGGGGTTACAGCGGTTCCCTGCCCTCGATGATATCCAGCGCTCGCTCGGCCATCCCGGGCACACGGTCCTCCATCAACGGGTAGGCGGGGTTACTGCTGTTGCCCTCGAGATACCGGCGGTACATCATCTCACAGGCGCCGGCGGACTTGAAGACTCCGAAGGTGCGGTAGAACCGCTCGTTCTCGAAGGTCAGTCCGGTCTTCGCCTCGTAGCGGTCGAGCAGTTCCCCCCGGGAGAGATACCCCTCCCGGGCCTCGACCCGGTTGCTGAGGGGGTCCTCGTGCTCGGGGTCGCCGGGGTCCGTCCAGGAGATGAGCATCCACCCCAGGTCCATCGAGGGGTCCCCACGGGTGCACATCTCCCAGTCGAAGACACCCACGAGGTCCGGAGGGGTTCCCGGGCCGACCATCACGTTGTCGAGTTTGTAGTCGCCGTGGACCAGAGTGTGGGCGTAGTCCTCGGGGACGTTGTCGGCCAGCCAGTCGGCCACCTCGTGTAGCTCCGGGACCGGGCGGTCGTCGGCGGTCACCTCGAAGGCCCACTCCAGTTGCTGGGTCCAGCGCTCGACCTGTCGTTCGGTGTAGCCCTCTGGGTGGCCCATGTCGTCAAGTCCGACGGCCGCGGGGTCGGTGGTGTGGACCTCGGCAATAGTGTCGATGAACCGCTCGGAGAGTATGCGGCGCTGGTCGGGGTCGGCAACGCGGTCGGGCTCCTCGTCGCGGATCACGTCCCCTTCGAGCCGTTCCATCACGTAGAAGTCGGAGCCGATGACGGAGTGGTCGTCACAGGCCGCGACGGTCCGGGGAACCGGCACCGCGGTGTCCTGGAGGGCGTCCATCGCGCGGTACTCCCGGAGGACCTCGTGGGCGGCGTCGGCGTGGGCGCCCGCCGGCGGCCGCCGGAGCACGAGTTCGTGGGTACCCCAGTCGACAAACAGCGTCTCGTTGGAGTGGCCGGCCTGGTGGTACTCGACGTCCAACCCGCCGGGGCCGAGTTCCGCCTCGAGAAACGCCGCGAGTGCCGCCTCGTCGACCAGTCGGCGGAGATACTCCTCGTCGACGGCCGCCTCCTCGGGCGACGCGACATCGCCGGTTGTGTCGTCCCCACTCATCGGTCCCCGGGCCCCCTGGCGGCCCGGAACATCTCGTCCGGGCCCCGTGTGCTCATCGTGTCGTGTCCGTCTGCGCGGTCGGGCACGACGGCGACACGGTGGCTGCCGGTCCCGACCCGTGCCACGCCGTGGTCTGTCTCCCCGTGTGAGTCCATACCAGTCTGTTCGACACGGGGCGATATAAAACTCCGACTGCCCGTCGAACGGCCAACAGCCAGACCCCCCACAGTAATACCACTGCCCACCGAACCCACGCGACACATGAGTTCGGACACCAACCGGCAGTGGGTGCTGGCGAGCAGGCCGACAGGCGAACCGACGGGCGAGGACTTCGAGATGGTCGAGTCCGAGGTGCCCGCCCCCGGGCCAAAGGAGGTGTTGGTCCGGACCCGGTACATGTCCGTCGACCCGTACATGCGCGGGCGGATGCGTGACGCCGACTCCTACGCCGACCCCTGGGGGGTCGGGGATACGATGCGGGCCCGGTGTGTCGGCGAGGTCGTCGAGTCCAACCACGCCGACTTTGCCGCCGGCGACACCGTCACGGGGACCCTCTACTGGGCGG
>JBLGCN010000173.1:0-5339 GCA_047617405.1 Natronomonas sp. | reverse complement strand
CGCCGAGACTCACGGCCGTCTCGATGTCCTCGTCACCGAGGCGGTTCCTGACGAGGCTCGGTATCTCCATGGCGGAGTGTGTCTGTCGTCGGATATAAAACCGGGGGGTGTGGGCCCCCCGCTGCTCCCGGCCTCCGTGGCGCAACCACGGGCAGCGTGAGTGAGCCCCGTTTTTGCCCTGGCGGCAGCCGTGCGGAGAGCCACAACTCCTCACTCCGGTGCCGGGACGCCGACGGACGAACTCCTGTTATACGCTCTTCTTAACATCCTCCGGCCCCCCGGTCAGCGTCGGAGCGTCCGTCGTGTCGGCACTCTCCGCGGCCACGGGCCCAGCCGGTCGCCGCGGCTCTCCGTTCGGGGAGGGTGAGAGGCCGGGTGGGGCCGGGGCTCACAGCGACTCCTGAGCCCAGCCCGCCTCGGAGACATCGGGTTGGCCGGCAGTCTGAGGCCAACTGGCGTGGATCCGGAATCGCTCACTCGAGTGCCTGCTCGATGGTCCCCCGCCACGCCGTCACGGTCGGGGCGTCGGCCGACAGCTCCGTTTCCCCCACCGACAGTGACAGTGTTCCCGAGCTGTCAGCCGCCCCGAGGTCGACGACCGGCGCGACACCGTCGAACGCCTCGCGGACGCCCGCGGGGTCGGTCGTCTCCACGACGACCCGCCCCGGCTGTTCGTGAAAGAGGTGGGCGGCCGAGAGGAGTGAGACATCGGCGCCGGCGCCCTCGTGGACCATCTCCGCGAGGGTCACCGCCAGCCCGCCGTGGCTGACATCGTGAGTGGCCAGCGTCGAGTCACGGTTTGCGACTGTCGTCACCGTCCCGACGAGGGCCGCGGGCCGCGCTGGCAGGTCGGGATACCGGTCGCTCCCGCCGAACTGGGCGAGATACTCCGAGCCGCCCAGCCGCGGGTCCGTCTCCGACCCCGTGCCCCCTGCGGGTTCGGCCAGCGTCCGGTCCCCGACCACGAGCAGATCACCCCGGCCGTCAAGGGCAAGCGGCGGCGCCTCGTAGCCGTCCTTGGTCCCGACCATCGCCAGGGTCGGCGTCGGCGGGACCGGGCCGGCCGGCGAGTCGTTGTACAGCGAGACGTTCCCGCCAACGACGGGGACGGAGAGGGTCTCACACATCTCCGCGAGCCCGTCGACAATCCCCTCGAAACCGCCGTAGACGGCGGGGTTCTCGGGGTTGCCGCCGTTGAGACAGTCCACCGCAGCCAGCGGCGTTGCCCCCTTCACGGCGATGTTGGTCGCGTTCTCCAAGGCGACACCGCGGGCCCCGTCGTAGGGCGCGGCGTCGGTCCAGTTGGGGTCAGCCCCCGCCGAGAAGGCCAGCCCGACGCCCGCCGCCCCCTCGTCGGCTATACTGGTGGCCCCGGTATCTCCGGCGGCCTCCCGAATGGCCAGGAGTGCCGCGTCGTCACCTGGCCGCCGTGCGGTCCGGGCGCCGACCTCGTGGTCGTACTGGCGGTAGACCCACCGCTTTGAGGCGGTGTTCGGGCTCGCAACCACCGCCTCCAGGGCCGCCTCGACGCCGACCTCGGGCAGGTCCCGGTCGGGCGTTGGGGGCTCGTTGCTCGGCAGGTCGTTCATCGGCGCGCCCTCGCCGAGGAACTCCGCGTCGGCCTCCACGACCGTCTCCCGCCTGCCGTCCTCGGCGGCGAAGGTGCAGACGTAATCGCCGTCAGTGACCTCGCCGACCACCGACGCGCCGAGGTCGTACCGTTCGGCGACCGTCCGGACGCGTTCGACGTTTTCCGGGCGGACCTCGTAGACCATCCGCTCCTGGGACTCCGAGAGCAGGATCTCTAAGCCGTTCATGTTCGGTTCCCGCTGGTGGACGGCGTCAAGGTCGAGTCGCGCGCCGAGCCCGCCCTTCGCGACGAGCTCGCTGGAGGCCCCACCCAGCCCCGCAGCGCCCAGGTCACGGGCCGACTCGACCAGCCCCTCGTCGAGTAACTGCTCGTTGGCCTCGATGAGCAGCTTCTCGGTGTAAGGGTCACCGACCTGGACCGCGGGGCGGTCCTCGGTTTCGGCGTCCTCCGAGAGGTCCTCGCTGGCGAAGGAGGCCCCGCCGAGCCCGTCCCGGCCGGTCGCGTTCCCCATCAAGACGAGTTTATTGCCGGGCTGCTGGGCCTCGGCCGTCACCAGTCGGTCGGGGTCGTCGATCAGGCCGATGCAGGCCACATTCACCAGCGGATTCCCCTCGTAGCCGTCGTGGAAGGCGACGCTCCCGGCGACCGTGGGGACGCCGATACAGTTACCGTAGTGGCTGATCCCCTCGACGACCCCCTCGAAGAGGTAGCGGGCATGGTCGTCGTCGAAGTCACCGAAGTACAGCGAGTCGGCCAGCGCAATCGGGTAGGCTCCCATCGAGAGGGTGTCCCGAACGATCCCGCCGACGCCGGTCGCCGCGCCGTCGAAGGGGTCGACGTAGGAGGGGTGGTTGTGACTCTCGATACCCAGCGTGATGTAGGTCTCCTGGCCGTCCCTGTCCTCCTCCCCCTGACCTGTCGGGAGGGCGACAACGGCGGCGTCGTCACCGGGGCCGACGACGACCTGTTCGCCCTCCGAGTCGAATGCATCGAGCAGGGGCCGCGAGGAGCGGTACGCACAGTGTTCACTCCAGAGGTTCTCGAAGAGTGCCGCCTCGGCTGCCGTGGGCTCGCGCCCGAGTTCCTCGACGACGAGCTCCCGGTCCGCGTCGGCAAGCGCCATATTCCCGGTTGCTCCAGGCGACTCAAAGCGCTTTCCATGCGTGTGCGGAGCCCTCGGCGACGGCGTGTCTCAGTTGACGACGTAGGACTGGAGGGCGCCGCGAGTCCGGACGTCGACAACTAGCGGTCGCCGTCGCTCGGGTCGCCGGCGAAGGCAGGGTCCTCGGCCCCGACGTCGTGCACCGCGTTGTGCCCCCGGAGCCTGTGCCCGCGAAGTCGCTCCGCGACCGCTGCGGGCAGGTCCGGTCCCCCGCAACGTCGACCACGAACAGCCGGTCGGTGAAGCTCTTGGCCGTCCGGGCGTCGGCCACATCCTCGCGTTCGGTCGGGTCGTCGGCCAGCTGCCGCAGCTGTGCGCCCCGGTCCATTGTCCTCATCCTCGGGTGCCGTCCGGATGACCCCTGTCCCGAACATATCGGGGAGAGGTGACTCCAGGCCGGCCTGCCCGGCTTCGCCATGGTCACGACCGGCCCCGACGCCGAGCGCAGTTACGGCGACCAGTTCACCGCACAGACGGTCCACGAGACCGGGCGCCGGAAGCTCGTCTGTGGCTATTTGAGCCCGGGCGGTTCATCCCCGCACACGCCCTCGACAGCGACGTGGCCAGCACCGTCCTCGCGGGCGAGGGAGTCCTCCAGGACGGCGACCGCGAGCACGGCGTCGGGCCGGGGGACGTGGTGCCGTCCCCGACAGCGAGGACCGCCGCGTCAGGGCCGTCGATGGCCGCCTCGGCGTCGACTGGCGGGGTCGCTTCCTCCTGCTTGCCCCTGCTTACGGACGCCATATCGCGGTCAGGACCCCCCCGTCCGTCTCGCCGGTGGCGTAATCGTATCCCCGGCCGTCGAGTTTCGGGTAGGGGTACTGCGGCATCCGGTCGTTGACCTGAAACAGGAGCGGCTCCTCGTCGGGGTCGACTAGCGTCTCCGGGTCTCCCTCAGCGGCGCGGGCGGCCCCATCTCACGGACGTCCAGCCGCTCGACCGGGCGGTCCGCGGGTGCGTTGAGGTGTTCCACCAGCCGTCCCGGGTCCTGTGTCGCCGTGTCAGGACGTTCCGGCGGCTCGGTCCCGACGGTTGCGCCGAACGTGTTCGCTTCGGGGTGCCCCGGCTTCCTTGGCCGCCGCCCGCTTGAGCACTCGCGAGTCCCGGGTATTCGGGACGTGGTCGACATGTTCGACACCACCAGCAGACCGGGAGCCAACACGAGCCCGGTTAGACTCGGAGCCCTACCGCTCATAGTCGTCGTGTTCACGGCACCAGCCGGGATGCCCGGTACGGCCGGCGCCATGCTTGTCGGTGGGTGCTGGTTAGTGTTCGGTCCCGTCACGGCCGTTGCTACCGGCCATCTCACCACCGATAGCGGGAAGTTGTCGAACCGGCGGTGGGACTGTACTCCTGCGGCATCGCTCGGGGACCAGTCAGGAAGAGGGCGCTGTGGAATGAGACTGTGCACCCGGTACCACTCCTGAACACCTGTAAAGGTCGGAAGCGCGGACGCTCCGGGCACGTCTCGGATGAGAGCACTGAGCGTCCGGTGACCTCTTCCACGGTGTAGTGTGCTCGCAGTTCGTGGGTCACGGATGGAGCCAGGTGGCGGGAGCCTGCTCCTGAGTTCGCTCATCCACACTCCGTGCCACGGCGCGAGTCGCGTGGAGCATCGCTAAACGTGAACGTGTGACTGTCATCGAGGATCCACACTCGGCCTGAGAGCCCGCAAGGATACGGAATTCGGAGTGTGGATGGCCGAGTGTGGTTTGCAGTGTTGGGAGACACGAACGAGGCCGGTCCTGCTGGTACCGGGCCACTGAGGGCGTGAATCGCCAGGATAACGCGCCACGGCTGTGACCGTCATGTCGTGTCCGCCTCCCGGTATCTGTGAATCGCCAGACGGCAACCGTGTGTGGATCGCGGATCGATGTCTCCCACCGAAAGGTTCTCGCCACGGGACCGAGGTCCGAATATGGGTCATTCGCCCGACAGCGAAAGGAGCGGGCGCCGACAGTGGTCGTCGGACGACGACGGTCATGACATCCACACTCCGTGTTCCACACTCGAATTGGCGTTAGTTGCGGGGAATTTCGACGGGCGTGGATCGGGTCTGACGCCCGCTTCGGACCGATGCGATGAGTTCGCTGTCGTTGCGTCGATAACTCCGAGTGTGGATTTTGGATTTAAATCGTCGCCTGAACAGGGGGACAGCTCCAGGCGTGCGGTCTACACCGTCCACAGTCCGAATCCCTCAGCGGGGAATCCTGAGCAGGGGGGAAATCAGTCGCTCACTTCTGCAGCGGCAGAATTGTCGGTAGTTTCCCCTGCCTGGCGTGATTCCCCGTACGAGTATTTTCATATTTTCATGACTTTCTCTCCTAACACTTTTTACAGCACTCACCGTAGCCAGACACAGAGGTGTCGATCGACCGGGATACCTTCGAGAACACGAGTGAGGAAGAACTTGCGGACCTCTCGGTCCCTGACCAGGTGCTCGGCTTTCTCGTTGCCAATGAGGACCGTGCCTATAAGGCGAGAGAAATCGCTTCGCAAATTGATGCCGACGAGGGCGCAGTCAGTACCGCACTCTCGCGGCTGAAGGAGCGGGGGCTGGTCGAACACAAGGCGACATACTGGGCG